>JAYWIB010000107.1:0-18026 GCA_043789265.1 Chitinophagaceae bacterium | reverse complement strand
ACATCCATAATTCCGTATCCCAAAATACATGACCATTGTAACCCAGTCCGCTCAAACCCATTGGCGACGGGCTGTTGCTGGTGCCTTCCCTCATAAATGAATACAAATGATACAGCATGCTGCGTACATTCTGCTGCTGTTGTGCAACCTCTCCCGATACATCCGAACCTGCAGCCTCTATAACAATATCACTTTTCCATAATTCATCCCATGCCTTATTGTGCATTTCAATCAGCCTGTCTCTTCCCTGCAGTTTTGCAAAAATGGTAAGGCGTTCTGCTTCGTTCAACGGGTCGGCATGATGAGCGGATGTGATGGAAGAACCCACGATGGAATATAAATATGATTCGCCTGCCTTTATTTTTTTTGCAAACTTTACGAGGTGCATGTTGTTGTCCCACATTTCATGTACTACCCGTGGTTCGCTGCCATGGGCTTCGCTAAAAATAAATGCATTGCTGGCGCACATGAGCAATTTACCTGTAGGGCTTTTGGCTGTTGAAGTGAGCAGGCTAATTGTTGTATGTGGACGATCAATTTCGTTGTAATAATTTTCTACATCCCTCAATGCATCCGGTGCCTCCATCACGCTGGCGCTACCAAGATTTAAATCTTTTTTTGCCTTTACCGTTACATCCATTAGCACAGAATAAGGTAACTGCCGCAATGCATAATAGGTGTATGAAATGGTGGCCACATCTTTGTAGTCAAATGATGTAGTGAAGCTGGCATGCTGCATGTCCAGTTCCTGCTTCATATTGGTGGCATCTGCATTGCTTAGTCTTCTTCCATCAATTTCCATATACATGTTAAGCAGGTTGAAACTTTTTAAAAAGTTGCTCACCCTGCCACGGCCATACAAATCATAAGCGCCGGCGAGCACCACATCTTTTATTTTAAATGCTTCCGGGCTGCTTACTATTCCGAGCTGGCCGTTGGCTACGGTGATGCCGTAGTAGTTGGAGGGGTTGATGGAGGTGGCGGTGATGTGCCAGGGGTCTTGTGCATAAGTGACACTTGCAATAAAAATAAAACAGGAAGCAATAAACAATCGTTTCATAAAAAATATTTAGATGCAATTTAGTGGGTGAATTTAACTTTATTTGCGGAGAATTTAGTTTGTGTCTTTTAAAAATTTGACGTTCTTATGAAGAAATTGGGAGTTACAATCATAGTGGTTCTTTCGGTGTTTTTGATTTGTATTTATCTTTTTATTCCTTCCTCAATCCAGTTGAAAAGTGATATATACATAAAAACAAGCAGATCCGGATTATACAGGATGCTGCTTAATCCGGAAAGTGTGGGAAAGTGGTGGCCGGGCCAACGAGTAATAGACAGCATGAAAGGCTATAATCTTTTTAATGGCTCCCATTACCTGATTGGCCAGGGAGATGTTTCACTTGTACCGGTAATTATTAAAAACAATCAGTCTGTCACACACAGTTCACTTTATCTTATAGCTCCTGTACCTGATTCCTGCCAGGCAGCATGGGTTTGTGAAATTGCCACTTCTTCCAATCCAATAAAACGTTTTCGTACTTATCAAAATGCAAGGGTACTCAAACATGACATGGATATCATTTTAAGTAAAATGAAAGCGTATTACTCAAAAGATGAAAATATCTACGGCATTCAAATTCAAAAAGAACTCGTAAAAGATCCGATCCTGATTTCCACCTCAGCCCTATCCAAAGAATACCCAACTACTGAATTTATTTACAGCCTACTTGACAGGCTTAGCAATTATGCAACCCTTCATACTGCAAAAGAAACTGGCTATCCAATGCTTAATATCAATACGGAAGACGGAATCAATTACGACACAAAAGTGGCCATCCCAATTGACAGGGTATTGGAAAATTCAGGCGATATTTCACAAAAAAGAATGCTGGGCAATGGCAATATCCTGGTAGCTGAAGTAAAGGGCGGCATTACAAACGCCGCCCTTGCTTTTGAACAAATACAAAAATATGCAGATGATTATCAAAGGGCTGCTCCAGCAATACCTTTCTATTCACTGGTGACTGACAGAAGAAAAGAACCCGATACAAGCAAATGGATAACGAGAATTTATTACCCAGTCAGGTAATGCTTTATTTTTCGAATGAAATCACCCGCAGGCTGTCATTGTTGTTTGCAATTAAGTAAGCCGTTTTTTGATTAATGTTGATCTTCCTGCAATGACGTGCTTCTCCTTTTAAAATAATTCCATCCAGGTTTTCACAACTGAATTTTCCCTTTCCCCCGTTTATCAAAACAGTAGCAAAGTCTGCATCATATCTGCCTGTATGAATATTATTACTGTAAAAATTGCCAACAGGAAGGATGTCAGGCAGGCCATCACCATTTGCATCAATGACAACTGCATCCCTGTATGTTGACAGCTGTGCTTCCCAGGGCAATGCAACAGTTGAAAAATTCCAGTTGCCGTCATTTAATAAAACAGCATTGGAAAAATAATTGGCCTGCAATACTGCAGCACTTTTTATTTTTTCTTCAGAAAAAATACCGCCGATTGTTGCCCTTGCAAAATCTTCAGCATAAAAATATTTCTTCTTTAGCACAGGGATTTGTTTTTGCAATTCATCTTTGCTGGCAAGTGGTATTTCTTTTCTGCCAACATAATAAGTAACCACCTGCTCCTTACTACCGTTATTGTCAAAGTCATTAAAGTACATCCGCACTGGCTCCTGTTCTGATGCCTGCAGTCTGCTGTTGAGGCCAAGATTGCCACACACAAAATCCATATCGCCGTCATTGTCCACATCCACCGGCAAAACAAATTGCCACCAGCCTTTCTTATCCGTCAGTTCTTTTTTGCTGAATGTGCCGTTTTTATTTATGAATGCAACAATATTGCCCCACTCACAACTAACGACAAGGTCTTTATCGCCATCATTGTCTGCATCACACCAAACTGCATTTGTAACCATTCCAATATTGGAAAGTTCCTTTGCATATTTTTCTGTAACATCCATAAAACTGCCGGTGCCGTCATTTTGCAATAAATATGATTTGGGTGTTTCGCCATAATTCCACGGTACTGCCCTGCCGCCCAAAAAAAGGTCAACAAAACCATCTCCGTTAAAGTCACTTGCAAGGATGCAGGAAGCAGTAACAAAAATATTACTGAAAGCATTGGGCAATTTTTTCAAACTTCCCCTGCCATCATTAAGATAGGCACGGGGCAGCAAATGTTCATCAGTTCCGTAATACTCATTGCCCCCTGAAGCAACAACCAAATCAATATTGCCGTCATTGTTTACATCCACCCATGTGGCATCAACATCTTCATACATGCTGTCAGCAATCATATCAGGTTGAATTGTCTTTACAAATTTTCCATTGGGCTGCTGCTGAAAAACCGTGCTGTGGAAGGTTTTGGCAGCACCGATAAAAATATCTTCCAGCCCATCCTTATTAATATCGGCAACAGCCAGCGCTGGCCCTTCTGTGGAAACCATGTGGGGCATTAATGGTTCCCTGTCAAATTCATTAAACTGGTTTTCGTGATGCAAAAAGCTGAGTCCGGAGTTTTGCTGAATAGACACAACAGGTCTTGTTGTGTGTTTTTTAAACCCCAGGATATTATTATAATTATACTTTGGCAATCCTTTTTTGTATGAAAAAGAATGGATGTCTGCCAATCCCCTTTTATCCAGTTGCTGAAAGGAATTATCAGGCCATATTAAAAAAGCCGAGTCAATTTGAGTGCCGCCCAGCCCCATATAGACCGGTGTTTCTATGCTTGACATAAATCCCCTTGCAGGATATTTTTCATAAGTGCTGATTTCATTTTTTGCAAACAGTATAATTTTTGCGCCCACTGCATTCCGGTTGCTTTCAGGGCCTGAAAGCTTAATCGAAGAAAATTTATTCTTTGTTCCTTGCGAAGATTTATTTTCATACAGCAATACGGAACCATTAATATTGCTCACCACAATATCCAGGTCGCCGTCGTTATCAAAGTCCGCATATACGGCGCCGTTTGAATAAGTGGGTTTGTCGTTTTTTACAGATGCCGCCATATCCTGAAAACTCAGGTTGCCATTGTTCTTAAAAAATTTATTGGGGATTTTTATTTCAGGGAATTTTTTTATCAGCGATAAATCCTTTCCTTTTACAATTTTATCCTGCAACTGCTGCTGGGCTTCGTTGTTGTAAATAAAATTTACGTAGTCCATATCGTTCAGCCGCTTGGGTATGCCATTTGAAACAAACAAATCTTTCAGTCCATCGTTATCAAAATCCGCCCACAATGGCGCCCAGCTCCAGTCAGTGGCATAAATACCTGAATAAACCCCTGTTTCGCTGAACATGCCGTTCCTCCTGTTGTACTGAAGATTATTCCTTGAATATTGATAGCTGTATCCAAACGAAATTTTATTAAAGAAAACATCGTAGTCGTCATCGCCCAGAGAACGCTTTAGAATGTAAGGGTCAGCAGGGAGCATGTCCATTGTAATTATTTCAGGATAGCCATCATTATTTGCATCTGCTATGTCCACACCCATCGAAAATTTGCTTGTGTGCATCATTCTCTTTGTTCCTTCTTCTGCAAAGGTTCCATTACGCTGATTGATGTACAGATAATCATTCTCATGAAAGTCGTTGCCCACATAAATATCCGGCCATCCATCAAGGTTAATATCAGACACTGCAACACCAAGGCCATATCCAATTGCAGAACTGTTTATCCCGGACTGTTTTGTAACATCTGAGAAATGCCCATTATCATTTCTGAATAACCGGTCACCGGATAATGAATCATAAGTACCCATAAAATTATCCCTGGGCGCAAACGATCCATCCTGGTGCATTGCATGATTGAGCAAATACATATCAAGATCACCATCATTATCATAATCAAAGAATGAGGCCTGTGTGCTGAAACCTGAAAAGCCAAGACCATACTCAATTGCCTTATCTTCATATTCAGGCACAGCATTTCGCATCCCGGTGCATACAAGCAACTGATTGGTGCTTTTTGATTTTCCAAAACGGCCGACTTTGCAAACATAAATATCCAGCAGGCCATCATTGTTGATATCAACCACCGATACTCCTGTTGACCACCCGCTGTCCTGTTCAATTTTTGATGCTGTAGTCACATCCATGAAATGAAGTTTTCCTTCATTGATGTATAATTTATTCTCCCCCTGATTGGAACTGAAAAATAAATCCACCAGCCCGTCATTGTTAAAATCGCCTGCGCCAACACCGGCACCATTATAAAAATACATGTAGCTGAACATGTTAAAATCTTCAGTTGGTTCAAGCCGGTTATTGAAATGTAGCCCAGTCCTTCCTTCTTCCAAAGCATCGAACAACAGGGGTGTATCATTTTTTTTGCCGCTGCATGCCATTAACATGACAGAGAAAAAAACGATGACGAATAACAGGCGGTATGTATTGCTCAACGGCATTCAGCTTAATATATTTTCCTTTCAGCCTTGCTCAGGATAGAATCATTTTTTCTCTTTCAACTTATATAAAACAGGCAGTTCATTATTTTGAAGGAACAATAAATAATCACTGCTGCCACTTTTTATCTCAACAATATCACGTACCTGCCCTTTTAGATTAAGCCCGGATAGGTCAGAGCCTGCAACAGAAAAATTGCCTTTGCCATCATTGATTAAAATATCTCCTTCACTGGCATCAAGTCTGCCAAGCTGTGGCTGAAAATTGAATTCATTTCCTCCTGTAACCAAATCGGTAAAGCCGTCTTTATTTATATCAATTGCTTTTATACATTTTACTGAAGAGAACTGGATTGCCGGTGGCAGGGGCTGTAAAGTAAAACTGCCATTGCCATTGTTGAACGCAATGCAGGAGGAAGAATAATTTATGCTTTTTACAACCACCCTGTCCAATTGCCCGTTTGTAAAAAGTTCCTGAACAGACTTTGTTGCAAATGCGGTATGGCGCAGGTTTTGCTTCTTTAAAAACGGAAGGCCACTTTCAAGCTCTCCCTTCATAAACACCGGTTTGTCTTTGCCATCAACCGTCCTTGTAATTATCTTATCAACCTGTCCATTCTGGTCAAAATCACCCAGCCAGATTTTTACCGGTTGTTTATCATCAGGGTGCAGGTAGAAATTCTCTCCCATATTTCCCAATACAAGGTCTTCCCTTCCGTCAGCATTTAAGTCTGCAGCAATAACTGTTTGCCACCATCCGTTTTTATCCCTAAGATTGGTTTTAATTTCTGCAAAACGCCCCTGCTGGTATTTGAAAATTTTTGGCGCCATCCACTCTCCAATAAGTATCAGTTCCTTTTTTTTATCACCATCCATATCGACCCATACAGCACCAGTAATCATACCTGCATCAGCAATGCCCTTCATCCTGTCTGCCGCCATTTCAGAAAATACTCCTTTGCCATTGTTGATATATATATGGCTTAGCGGTGTGGCGCCATAAATTCCCGTTACACATCTTGCCCCAATAAAAAGATCCAAATCACCATCACCGTCAAAATCATATTCTGCAGCAACACCTGTGTTATCCCTGTTCAGGGGAAATGCATTTGGCAAAAGCTGAAATTGCCCTTTGCCATCATTGATAAAAAATCTGTGCTGCAATTCCCTGCTTCCCGGAGCCGCCGCATTACCTCCCGAACATAATAACAAATCAGCATCTCCATCTTTATCACAATCAAAAAACAATACTGCTGCATCCACAAAACCATTGAGTTTTGAAAATGCCTCTTCATCTTTCTTTATAAATTTACGATTGGCATCCTGCAAATACAGGCAACCGGTTTTTGCAACAGTGCCACCAATAAATATATCTTCAAGCCCGTCGCCATTTACATCTGCCACTGCTGCCTTTGACCCCTCGTGAGAAAGCATTTGGGGTATTGCCCGTTCATTGTAAAAATCTGTGTAATCATCATCCACATGCTTATCAAAAAAACTTTGCTCCTCTTCAACCAAAGCTGCAGTGGCTGATAATATTTTTTGTTCATCCTTTTTACCAGCTCCCTTTTGTTCATACAAATGATATGTATCAATTGCGATGTTTGCTTCTTTCGTGTATGTCCTGTCCGGCCATGTAATAATTATTGAATCTATTGAAGTTGCTTTGCCAATACCAATCACCTGCCTGTAATCAACTGAAGACTGAAAGCCCCGGCTGGGCATCATCTCTTTGCTCAGTACCTGGCCTTTTATATAAACAGAAATTTTAGCCCCCACAGCAAATGTATTGCTGCCTGAACCTTTTAATGAAATACCAATAAAGTGGTTTTTATTTTGTTCCCGGCTGTTGTTGCGATAAATAAAACATGGTTCGTTTACATTATTCACAACAATATCCAGATCGCCATCATTGTCCAGGTCTGCATAAGCAGCGCCATTGGAAAATGAGTTATCTGTAAACCCCCAATTCATTCCTTCATCGGAAAATTTAAGGTTGCCCAAATTCCTGTACATTTTATTGGGCACTGCAATGGATGGTATTTTACTTACGATTTCATCGAGGCTTTTTTCTCCGGTGGCAAGCATCTTTGCTTTTATTTCATTTGCATCAAAGCTTAAAAAATCCTGGTTGGTAAGGTCACGATAAATCCCGTTGCACACATATAAATCATTCAGCCCGTCATTGTCTGCGTCAAACATAAGGGCACCCCAGCTCCATTCCGATGCATTAACTCCACTGTAATTGGCAATGTCCTTAAAAGAACCTTTGCCATTATTCAGTTGCAGGGTATTTTGCAAAAACTGCTGAAAAAAGCCATTCCTTTCACGAAGCCGGTACTGGTCAATATCATCAAAACTCAATGTTGTCTTCAGCCGGAAATCATCTGCCGGCAGCATGTCTGTAGTAAATATTTCCGGATGCCCATCATTGTTTATATCGCCAATATCAGAACCCATCGAAGCATAGCTATTATGTTGAATTCTGCTTTCCAGTTCATCTTTAAAACTTCCATCCTGCTGATTCATATACAGATAATCCCTTTCGAAAAAATCATTTGATACATAGATGTCGGGGTAACCGTCTCCATTGATATCAGCAACTGATACACCCAATCCAAAACTCATCAGGGTGCCATGTATTCCTGCCTGCCGGGTTACTTCTGTAAAGTGCCCGTTATCATTTCTGTATAAATGGTCTCCACCGCCCTTCAGATAATCTGCCACCTGCCATTCATTTGCAGGCACATCCCTTTGCTTTGGATAGCCAAGGCTTTGTACCGGCACGGGGCTGTTGTTAATGATAAAACAATCCAGATCGCCATCAAGGTCATAGTCAAAAAAGCTGGCCTGTGTGCTGTAGCCATTATTAGAAAGCCCATACTTCTCTGCGCTCTCAGTAAAAGTCAGGTCATGATTATTGATGTACAACTGATTTTTTCTTAATGAGGAATCCTGCATGCTGCCTGCATTGCAAACATAAATATCCAGCCAGCCATCCGCATTAATATCGACCATCACTACGCCTGTGCTGAACTGGCGTTTGTTTACAAAACCGGCTTTAAGCGAAATGTCATCAAACTTCAATCCGCCCCTGTTTAAAAAGAGTTTATTGCTTCCCTGGTTGGCTGTAAAAAAAACATCTGCCAGACCATCATTGTTGATATCCCCCGTTGCAACTCCACCACCATTGTAAAAATTCCTGTAGTTGATGATGTTGATGCTGTCGTTATCTTTAACGTTATTGATAAAATGTATGCCTGTATTATCCATCAACTGAAAAAGTGCAGTCTTCCCTTTACCCTGGCGGCAGGAATGGGAGAATACAAAGAAAAATACAGCTATATAGAAAAAATTTTTTTTCACTTTGTAATTTTAAAGCATCAAGGTGTGAAGCATCACCTGGTTTTACGTAGCTGGTTTAATTTATACAGCAATGGGTATTCATTGTTCTGAAGAAAAAGCATGAAAAGACCTTTGTCATTTTTAATCTTAACTATATCCCTCAGTTCCCCCCTTAAATTCAATCCAGTCCTTTTTTGCGGCTGCCAGTTAAAATGGCCTTTGCCGTCATTAATCAGAATATCGCCAAAACTTCCGTCCAGTTTTTCAAACTGGGGTAAAAATCCGAATTGGTTTCCGCCAGTTATCAAATCAATAAATCCATCTCCGTTAACATCTTCCGGGCATATTGCATTGATACAGGAAAGCTGTGACATTTGTGGCAACGGGCTGATTGTAAACTTACCATTGCCTCCGTTTATAGCCACACATGAAGATGAATAGTTAAAAATTTTTATTTCTGAACCATCAAGCTGTTCTTTTGAAAAAAGTTCCTGCACAGATTTCAAGGCATACTCTTCATGCTTCAGGTTGTTCTTCTTGATAAATGGCAACTGATCCTGCAAATCATTTTTCAAAAAAACAGGCATATCCCTGCCATTTATTGTATATGAAATGATTTTATCAAGGTTGCCATTCTTGTCATAGTCATTCAGCCATAGCTTTGCAGGGTTGGCTTCAGTGGGCTTCAGGTAAAAATTCTCTCCCATATTGCCTAAAATCAAATCCTGTCTGCCATCACCATTTACATCTGCTGTTGAAACAGTTTGCCACCAACCAAATTTGCTGCTGATAGTTGTTTTTACTTCTTTAAAATGATCTTTGCTGAAAGTAAAAATCCTTGGAGCCATCCATTCACCCACAATCACCAGTTCCTTTTCTTTGTCTCCAGATACATCTTCCCACAACGCTGATGTAACCATCCCAATAGCACTGATATTCGGGTTTTTATCTTTTGCTATATCTTTAAAATGCCCCTTGCCATCATTTACAAACAAATAACTTTGAGGAGTTTTTCCATAAACGCCGGGATAATTTCTTGCGCCAACAAAGAGGTCAGCAAAACCATCGTTGTTAAAATCATTTGCCGCAGCCACTGAGATGTTCATGCTCATATTTGGAAAAGCGGATACGTCCAATGAAAAATTTCCTTTTCCGTCATTACTAAACAAACGGAGTTGCAACTCCCTGCTGTTTAAAGGAGCGCTGTTTCCACCTGGACAAATAAGTAAATCCAAATCTTTATCATTGTCACAATCAAAGAAAATATTTGCAGCATCTTCAAATGCTGCAAATTGTTCAAACACTTTTTCTTCTTTTCTGGTGAATTTTCCGTTGGCAGATTGGAGATATAACCGACCAAGATGTCCTGTTGTGCCGCCAATATATATGTCTTCAAGCCCGTCACTATTTACATCTCCGTATGCGCCTTTGGGGCCTTCCCTCGAAAATATCCTTGGTATTGTACGCTCTGAGTAAAAGTCCACATAATCATTTTCGGTATGCTTGTCAAATGACGCTTCTTCCTTCGTAAAAAATACCGGAGTTTCAATTACTGCCTTTTCTTTCACTATGTTTCCGGGTGCTGCCTGTGTTATCGTATCCACCCTGTTTATTGCAGGCGATAAAAAAGAAACGCTGCTTCGGTCTGGCCAGGTTACCACCAATGAATCGACTTTTGCGGTTTTGCCGAGACCAATAACTAATTTATAATCCACCGAAGACTGAAAGCCCCGGCTTGGTACCTGCTCCCTTATAAGCACCTGCCCGCCAGCATACACGTGCACCTTGCTTCCGATTGCAAAAAGATTCGGCACTTTTCCTTTTAAAACAATGCTGAGATAGTTGTTGTGATTTATTTCCCTTGAATTATTTTTATAAACAAAGGACGGCTGGTTTTCATTGTTTACAATCAAATCCAGGTCACCATCATTATCGAGGTCACCATAAGCTGCGCCGTTTGAAAATGTTGGCTGCCCCATTCCCCATTCTGCTCCTATATCCGTAAAGCGAAGGTTTTTATCATTTCGGTAAATCTTATTGGGCAGCGGCGTCTTTGGGATTTCTTTCAGCACTTTTTCCACCTCATATTTCTTTCCCGTTAGAACCATTTTCTGAATAACATCATTGGCAAAAAAATCCATAAAGTCAAGGTTTGTTACATCCCTATTAACTCCATTACATACCAGCAAATCATTCCATCCGTCATTGTCCATATCAAACATCAGTGCCCCCCAGCTCCAGTCGGTGGCTTCCACGCCGCTGTATCTTGCTATATCAACAAATTTGCCGTCGCCATTATTTAACTGAAGGCAGTTTTTGGTATATTGATAATAAAACCCTGCCTGTAATTTGCTATTGAATAAACTGATGTTATCAAATGCTCCCATTGTTTTCAACCGGTAATCATTCAGCGGCAGCATATCTGTTGTAAACAAATCAAGATATCCATCATTATTGATGTCTGCAATATCTGCACCCATTGAAGAAAAGCTGGTATGCTGAAACCATTCTTCCATCACGTCTTTAAAAGTGCCGTCTTTTTGATTGATGTATAGATAATCCCTTTCATAAGAATCGTTGGATACAAAAACATCCGGCCATCCGTCATCATTGATATCACTGACGGACACACCCAGCCCAAAACTTATAAGCCCGCCATGTATACCCGCCTTCGAAGTAACTTCTCTAAAATAGCCGTTGTCGTTTTGATAAAGGTGATCTCCTCCACCTTTGAGGAATTCTGCAATCTTCCAGGCACTGTCCGGGAGGTCCCGCCGGTTAGCAAAATTTAACTGATTGATGGGGATTGGGCTGTTGTTAATCATAAAACAATCTAGGTCGCCATCCATATCATAATCAAAAAATGAAACCTGGGTGGTGTAGGCAGAAATATCAAGGCCAAATTTTGCAGCAGATTCTGTAAAAGTAAGGTTATGGTTATTGATGTATAATTTATTTTTTCGGGTACCGGTACCCATATGGCCGGATGAGCAAACATAAATATCAAGCCAGCCATCGGCATCCACATCTGTAAATACAACCCCTGTATTCCACTTGTCATCTTTTATTATGCCTGCGTTTTCTGATATGTCTTCAAATTTAAAATCTCTTTTGTTCAGATATAATTTATTTGCATCTGCATTGGAAGTAAGAAACACATCAGAAAGTCCATCGTTGTTTATGTCACCAATTGCAACACCGCCTCCATTGTAAAAATTCCTGAACAAAAAACTATTTTCTCTGCTGCTGTCAATTACTGCGTTATTAAAATTGATACCTGTACTATCTTTCAGCTCAAACAAGGCTGGCTTTTCATCTATCCCTGTTTTGCATGAAAAATAAGCGAGTGATATAAAGGTCACAAACCGAAGGCTCAATCGTTTCATTGCGGCAACAATTTCTTAAAATCATTTAAAAGTAAAAGGCCATTATACAATGGCCTTTTGCGAATATACTAAATCAATAAAGTACTCAATTAGTTATATCCTGGATTTTGCTTCAGGTTAGGATTGGAAGCCAATGCCCCACTTGGAATCGGGAATAAAAGATGCGTTGCATCAGAAGCAGGTTTTAGATACCATGGTTTTTGGAATACACCAAAGCGAATCAAATCCGTCCTTCTCACAACTTCCCAATACAATTCACGTCCTCTTTCAGCCAATAATGTTTTAGGATCAGAAACATTATCCGGGTTAACCAACGTCATTGTCGGCATTGCATCAGTACCCCTGGCAGATCTTAAGGCGTTTACCATTGCTAAGGCGCCTGCATTGTCTGGAACTGCAGTTCTCATTTTGGCCTCAGCAACCATCAGCACCACATCAGAATACCTGAACAATATCAACCAGTTACCAGACTGATTACCGTAATTCTTTCCACCATCTGAATAGTCAGGTACATATTTAACTGCACGTATTCCCTTTAGTTCCAAATCAGCTCCATCTTCTCTCAAATTATCCTTTATGTTAGGGTCAAAAATCAAAAGATTTCCATTTCTATCATTATATTTAACGCCCTTCTCGTTATACTGTTGTCCGATTAACAATCCAGGTCTAACACCACTTATATCGGTACATCCTTTATAAAATCTTCCACCAATCCTCGGATCGAGTAATGTGTCTTCAGGCGTTTGCTTCGCAACTTTATTTACCCCAAATGAATTATAAAAATCAGCAACTGTAGAAAATCCATTCCACCCACCCTGTGCGCCTTTTACAGATTGGTACTGATTATAATGTACGGTTGCCCACCATCTGTTATCTATTCTTGTATTATTTGTAGCTACACCAGCTGTATTCGGGCAGGCAAAAATTGCTTCTGTAGATCCACTATTAGTAGGATTGAAATTATCAAAATAATTAGCACTATATGAGTATTTCCCACTGCCCATAATTTCATTTCCCAGGGTAATTACTTTTTGCATGTCGGCATCAGAAAATGTGGGGTTTGCCCTATTAATAAAAGCGCCTTTATTTATATAGCATTTCATTAATAAAGTTTTAACAGCCTCTGGATTTGCCTTTTGCTTTGGATTTGAGGCATCTGTATTTGGCAGAATCGACTCTAATTCAGAAATAATAAAATCAATTCCTTCTTGAGCTGCAAATACCTTTGGAGCATTTAATAGATTTTCTCCAGGCTCACGATAGGGAAATTGACCATATAGATCTAAAAGCTGATATAATGCAATTGCTCTTAAAAATCGTGCCTCAGCTTTTTGTTTTTCTGTAGCTTTGAAAGCGGGAACCAATACATTAGTAGCGTCATAAGTTATTTTATTCAGCCCATTAAACATGTTTGAAATTATATCAATCCCATCTGTCTTCCAACTATGTTTTTTTAAGTCACGCCATTTACCGTTATCATCCCAGTCTCCTAAACGTGTGGGTACAACACATTGATCTGCAGTAACTTCTTCAAGTGCAAAAATATTGCCTGGGTCAGAATATGGATTTCCAATGTCATTATATGCTGTCTGCAACACAAAGGAAGCACCAAGTGCATCCGCAGTCTGGGCATTTGTTAGCGTGTTATTTAATTGTTGATCAAGTTTCGTACAACCGGAAGCAACTGCGATTATTAAAAAAATTGTGGTTATTTTTTTCATATTTCTCTTTTTGAAGGTAGTCATAAACTAAAATTTTAATAAATCTTACAATGAAAAATTAAATCCAAAAGTTATAGCTCTTGGTGTTGGGTAGGGTATATACTCAATGTTTCTGGAAGGATAGCTATTTCTATTTTTATCTACATTTACTTCTGGATCAAAACCGGTAAATTTAGTAATTACAAATATGTTAGTTCCACTAATAAAGGCATTAAAGCTTTTAACAAATTTACCCAAGTCACCTACTGCATAACTAATAGTGGCATTCCGTAATTTTAAATAAGCTCCATTTTCCAAATATCTACTTGAAGCCTCCACACCACTATTTATACTTTCAGTTGAATTTGCAGCATCTAAAGAAATATTCCTCCCACTTTTTAAAATACCTTTATTTGTAACGGTATTTGCTGTATTGTTATAAATTTTATAGTCAAGTGCTCCGTTAAAATTCATAGAGAAAGAAAGCTTATCAAATTTCAAGGTATTGCTGAATCCTAAAATAAACTTTGGATTGGGATCTCCTACAAATGCCGGGCTGTTTCCTACAATTTGCTTATTATCTGAATCAAATCCTTTGAATTCTTTCAAGTAAAATACATTCACAGGTTGATTATCAGTAATAGCCTGACCCAAAGCCCCTGAAACCCCTGGCCCATTAATTGTTGCTGTTTGTATTAAAGCCTGAGAGAAATTCTTTAATAAGTTTTTATTGTATGCTATATTAAAGCCTGCATCCCATGAAAAAGACTTTTTAGAAACGATTGCGGCACCAATCGCAAATTCAATACCAGAATTTATTAAATTGGCGGGTAAATTTATAAAGTAAATGGATGCAGGAGCTGGCTGGATTGCAGTATTCTGAAATAATAAATCAGTTGTATTCTTACGGTAATAATCTAATGACCCGTATATTCTGTTCTTTATAAAACCAAAATCTAAACCAATATTTACCTGATTAGTTTTTTCCCATTTTAAATTAGGATTTGCAACATTGGTTTGTCCAATATTATTAAATGCTGTAGAACTAAATTGCTCAAGTGATGCACCCGCAGGAAACTCCTGATTGCCGGTAATTCCCCAAGAAGCACGTAAAGCAATATTAGAAATAACGGCATTTGATTTCAAGAAATATTCATTGCTAATAAGCCACCTTGCGCCTAAAGAGGGGAAATAACCGTATTTATTATTCGCCCCAAACTTATTAGACCCATCAGCTCTAAATGTAGCAGTTAAATAATATTTATCTGAGAGGTTAAAATTAACCCTTCCAAAATAAGATTGTATTTCTGTCTTTGGATCTACAGATTTAGTTAAAGGTCTTTGCACACTTGCATTTTGTAAAAAACTCGTATACAGCACTGGTATCTTTGTTACCTGATTTAAGTTCGTATTAAATCCTGAAGCGCTTAAGGTTGAATTAGAAAAGTCTGTTTTCCAATATTCATATCCTGCAACAGCATCGAAAATTAAATTTGAAGTAAGATTAGTGCGATAATTTAAAGTATGAGTAAACGTTTGCGAAGTCAAAGTCGAATTAGATATAGCCCCAAATCCAGATCCTGATACACCTTCAATTCCGTCAAGCCATCCACCAATATTTGTGTTTCTCTGTCCAGTACCATGATTGATGGCAAATAAAAATTTATAATCTAGCCGTTTCGCAAGTTTATATCCAGCAGAAATATTACCCAAAAAGACATTAACATTTGCAACATCATCATAAGCATCAATAACTGCCAAGGGATTAGGTACTGAATTACTCAATAAGTTATAAAGGCCATCCTTTTTAAAAGCTTTGGTTGGATTCCAGGTTAAAGCGTAGGAAATTAAATTTCCACCAGCATTTGCATTATTAGTAACCAGCCCAATGTTTTCAGACGTATGGCCAGCAATCAAATTGAAATCAACTGATAAACGCTTGTCCAAAAATTTGTACTGCCCTGAAAAATTTCCCAGATATTTATCAAGAGACGTTTTTTTCAAAAATCCCTTGTTAGAGGATCCCAAAAAAGATACCCTGAATTTGCCATTTTCACTACCTCCGCTAAGTGCAAGGCTGTAATTTTGAGTAATAGATTTTTGCGTAATTTCGTTTAGAGCATCAACTGAAGCATCACCCGCGAATGAAGCATTAAGATTATATTTTTGTAAAGCTTGCCTATACTCATTTCCAGAAAGTATTTTATACTTTTTCATATAGCCAATATTCACGCCAAAGCTGGTTCCAAATTCGAGCTTTGTTCCTATAGCCGTTCCCTTCTTTGTGGTAATTACAATTATGCCGTTAGCACCTCTTGACCCATAAATAGCAGCAGCGGAAGCATCTTTCAAAACGTCAATTTGTGCAATATCATTTGGATTTACATATAGCAAAGGATTTGATTCAGGAGTTGCTCCAAAGTCCAAACCTGCGGATCCTAAATTTAGACTTGGCCTTGCAGTTCTTCCATCAAGGGGAACTCCGTCAATCACATAAAGGGGATTGTTGTTTGCTCGTAAAGAATTGTTACCTCTGATTTTGATAGTTGTTGCTGCACCAGGTTGACCGCTATTAGTCGTGATTTCTAAACCAGGCACTTTACCTGTTAATAACTGGTCTGGTGATGCGATTACACCCTGATTAAAATCCTTACTTTTAACAGAGGCCACAGACCCTGTCAAGTCTTTCCTCCTGGCAGTACCATATCCCACCACCACTACTTCGTTTAAGTTACCTACACTTGTTTCCAATTCTGCATTTACCGCCGTGCGGCCTCCTACAGAAATACTTTGTGCGGTAACACCAGCACCAGAAAATGTAAGCACCGCATCTGCAGCCACATTACTTAATGTGTAGACCCCTTGATTGTTGGTAGAGGTGGCATTTTTGGAACCTTTTACTGAGACGGTTACCCCGCCCTGCGGTTCACCTTTTTTGTCTGTAACTGTACCGGTTACGGTAGTTTGGGCAAGCGCAAAAGCTGTAAACCCGAAGATGGCCATGCATAGCATGGCAAGTTTTCTCATCGTAGCAAGAAGCATAGTCGTTGTATTTTATGTTTGGTAATGAAAGAAAATTCTGGAAATAACTTTTAAAGATTGGCAAGCTTTTTTAATAAGACAATCAAAATGGTTAAATCGCTGCTATGAAATTAGCCAACATAATTTTACAAAACACCACAAAAGGAATTAATTTGCATCAAACGTTTGCGGAATTGTTTGCGATACGGTTTGATGTGAAAATATTAATCATCTATTTTTGTTTGTATGAACAACACCACGCTAAAAAAAATTTCTGAAGTACTTGGCTTAAGCATTTCCACTATTTCCAGAGCGCTAAAAAATCATCCTGATATTTCTGAAAAAACAAAACAGCGTGTTACGGAACTGGCCAATGCGCTGGACTATGAACCCAATGCCAATGCCATTCACCTGCGTACCAGCAAAAGCAATTTGTTTGGCCTGATAGTGCCCACCGTTTCTAATTTTTTTTATGATTCTTTTATTGCTTCGGTAGAAGAAGAAAGCCGGAAAAATAATTACTCGCTAATGATCTTGCAATCTGGCGATGACCCTGCCATAGAACTTGATAATTTAAAACTCTGCCGCCAAAACCGCATCAGTGGCCTGTTTGCCTGCATTACATCTGCCACCACCAATATGGATCCTTTTTATAAAATGAAAGACCTGGATATACCAGTTATATTTTTTGACAAAGTACCAGACGTCAATAACTGCAACAAAGTGTGTGTGGCCGATACGGCTTCGGCCACACTTGCTGCCAATGCAATATTGAGTAAGAAAAAGAAAAAGATTCTGGCGCTGTTTGGAAACAGCCAGTTGTCCATTACCAAAAAAAGGCTGGCTGCCTTTACACACTCCATTGATAAAAAAGCCAAGCTGATGATTCACCATGCCGGCAGTGCAGCAGAAGCAAATGAAATTACTTACAGTATGCTTAAGCAAAAACCTGATACGGTATTTTGTATGAGCGACGAAATTCTTACAGGTGCCATGAAAGCTATTCAGCAAGCGAAACTGAGAGTGCCAGAGGACATTGCTGTAATAGCCATCAGCAACGGTTTTATTCCCACCTTGTATTTTCCTGAGATTACTTATGTAGAAACAAGCGGCTACAAATTAGGCAAACTCGCCTTCTCCAGTATGATGGC
>JAYWIB010000106.1:0-4690 GCA_043789265.1 Chitinophagaceae bacterium | reverse complement strand
TATAATCATCCATCAGCACGCCGTTCTTCAGCACTGCTTTTCTTCTCACACCCTCCAGATAAAAACCATTTTTCTCCAGCACCCTCATGCTGGCCTTGTTGGTTTCGAACACTTCGGCATACAGGCGGATAATATCAAAATAATAAAACGTGTATTCCACCATCTGCCTGATTGCTTCGGTGGCAATGCCCTTGCCCCACCAGGCTTCGCCAATCCAGTAGCCCATTTCTGCACTCATTATATATACATCAGTGTTCAGTATAAGGCCGATGCCGCCGATGGCTTCGCCATCAAGATCAATGGCAAGGTTCACCACTGGCGTGGCTGAAATAGTTTTTTCCAGCCATTCTTTTCCGGCTTCTTCCGTGTAAGGATGGGGGAAATAATTGCGAAGGTTATTCCAGATGTTGATGTTATTGGCGTGGTGCAACAGGTTAGGTAAATCCGTTGCTGTCCACTGTCTTATTAATACAGCCATTAAAGGAGTTGAAATTTTTTACAATCGAACATTTATCTGACGATAAAAATAACATATTCCTGCGATGACTTATTGCAAACTGATAAATGTGCAAGAAGCATTTTGTACTGCTGTAATATTTTTTAGGCATCTTTTTATTAAACCAGAACGTTTATCTTGCAGCACTAAAAAAACAACTATGGAATACAATAAATTAGTTTCTGTAACCGGCCTCAATGGATTGTTTGAGCTGCTTTCTTCCAAGGCTGATGGGGGTGTAGTAAAGTCGCTTGAAGATAAAAGCACCAAATTTGTAAGCACACGCATGCATAGCTTTTCTCACCTTGAAAGTATAGAAGTTTTTACCAAAAAAGATAATGTAAACCTGGTGGATATTTTTACAGCAATGAGCACCAGCGACGAAAAAATACCTGATGCTTCAGCTGATACAAAAAACATCAGCGCCTATTTCGCCAAAGTATATCCTGACATGGATTTTGAAAGGGTATATAACAGCGATATGAAAAAAATGCTTAAGTGGTTTAAGCTGCTTACAGATAATAAGGTGGAAATAAAATTATCAGAAACACCTGCTGATGCAGATGCTCCGCATGAGCAGGCACATAAGGCCAAAGCCATGGATACCAAACAGGCTGCTGTAAAAACAGCGCCGCCAAAAAAAATTAATTCGCCCAGGAAGATGGCGTAAGAGGCGGCCGCTCCTTGAACTGCTTTCGTTGCCTTTCAGGAAACTCCTGAAGGAGGAACAAAGCTTTAAGCAAGCAAAACCCTTTGCCTATTTAAAATAACCATGATTTTTTACAATCTAAAAGTCCCTTCAGGGATTTAGGTGATATGAATTATTTCGCAGAAATAAAAAAATTGCCCCGCAGATATATGCCTGCTGATTTTGCTGTAACAGACTGGGCCGGCATTGAACCATTTTTTAAAGAACTGCTGGAGCGTAGCATCGGCAATAAAGAAGCTCTGGAAAAATGGCTGCAGGATATGAGTGAACTGGAAGCAGTAGTAAGTGAAGATGCCTGCTGGCGGCAGATTAAAATGACCTGTGATACAGAAAATAAATCGTTGGAAGAAGCTTTTAATTATTTCTGTATGCAAATACAGCCGCAGATACAACCCTATGCAGATGCCCTCAATAAAAAGCTGGTAAATCATCCGCTGGCCGCATCGCTGGACGGGGATAAATATTTTACTTACCTGCGGAGCCTGCGTAAAAGCATTGAACTTTTCCGGGAAGAAAATATTCCGCTGCAGGCAGACCTGGCCGTAATGCAGCAGCAGTTTGGCGTTATCAATGGTAAGATGACGGTAAACATTAACGGCAATGAGTATACGCTGCAGCAGGCTGCTAAGTTTTTAGAAAATCCCGACAGGAAAATAAGAGAAGAGGCATACATTAAAATACAGCAGAGAAGACTGCAGGATAAAGATGCATTGAATGATTTGTTCAACCAGTTGCTGGATAAACGGAACAATGTAGCCACCAATGCAGGCTTCGGAAATTACATTGATTACCGGTTTAAAGAACTTGGCCGGTTTGATTATACAACAGAAGACTGTTTTGCATTTCATACAGCCGTAAAAGAATATGTGCTGCCCCTTGTAAAAATTATTTATCAAAAGAAAAAGGATAAGCTCGGGCTGCAGAGCCTGCGCCCGTGGGATATTGAAGCTGAGCCTGCCGGCATAAAACCACTGCAGCCTTTTTCCACCAGCCAGGAGCTGATAGATAAAAGTATTGAATGCTTTAACAGGCTGCGTCCTTTTTTTGGCGACTGCCTTAAAAAAATGCAGGAGCTAAAACACCTTGATCTGGAAAGCAGGATGGGCAAAGCTCCCGGCGGATACAACTGTCCGCTGCCTGAAAGCGGTGCTCCCTTTATTTTTATGAATGCCGCCGGGCAAATGCATGATGTAACCACCATGGTGCATGAAGGTGGCCATGCCATTCATTCTTTTTTATCTCACCCCTTACCGCTCACTGGATTTAAAGAATATCCCATGGAGATAGCCGAAGTGGCCAGCATGGCAATGGAGCTGTTTAGTATGGAGCATTGGGATGTTTTCTTTAACGATGCGGCTGAATTAAACCGGGCAAAAGAACACCAGTTAGAAAGAGTAATCACATTGTTTCCCTGGATTGCCATTATAGATAAATTTCAATACTGGCTGTACAGCCACACCGGGCATACCAATGAAGAAAGAACTGCAGCCTGGATGAATATACTAAAAGAATACAGTGATGGCGTGGTAGATTATACCGGCCTGGATGTATACAGGAGCAATGCCTGGCAGCGGCAACTGCATTTATTTGAAGTGCCTTTTTATTATATAGAATATGGCATTGCACAATTAGGTGCCATCGGCATGTGGATGCAGTTTAAGCAAAACAAAGAGCAGGCGATGGATAATTATTGCAATGCACTGGCACTCGGCGGTACGCAAACATTGCCCGGCCTTTATAAAGCCGCCGGACTGGATTTTGATTTATCTCCGCAAAAAATGAAAGTACTGATGGAGTTTGTGAATAAAGAATTGCTGCAATCATAATTATTTACAATCGCCGCAAACACCCTTTACCACCATTGCTGCCTGCTGCGGCGCAAAGCCTTTGGGCAGTTTTACCTGCGGTACCGTCACTTCTTCCAGGCAAATGGTATTATTACATACTTCACAAATAAAATGAACGTGGTTGTCGTGATGATGTCCCTGCTCACAATTGTCTTTGCACAAGGCATACAATATCGAATTGTCTGTAGTAGGTATGTGATGAATGATGCCTTTGTCAACAAAAGTCTGGAGTGTACGGTATACGGTAACCCGGTCGAATGTTTCGCCGGTATTTTTTTCAATATCTGCATGTGCCAGCGCCCCATTGCTTTTTATAAAAAGCTCGAGGATTTTTTTCCTGCTGTCTGTAATGCTTAATTGATTCTTCTTTAAAATTTCATCTACCATTTGCCTAAAATTGAATGATAAAAAGAGAACGTCAATTGATACCTGCTATTTCAGGCTCCTGTTTGGTATGCGTTCTTTAAGCAATGAACGTATATCGGTTAATAATTTTTTTACGTCTGCTTCCTGCAGGCCATCATAAATGCCCCTTACTCTTGATTGCTTATCCAGTAAAGCAAAAAACTGTGTATGTATAAATTGATCTTCAATTTTACCGGAAGTATCTGATTTATTATTGTCAATGAGGTAACTGTGGCGGGCCATATCATACAATGCAGCCTTATCGCCCGTTACAAAATACCAGTTGTTATTTACAGGCAGCGGACTGCTCAGCACATTGCTGTCTGGTTCCAGCATATACCCACCCGATTTTTTTTGCAGTAATTTACCGAGCAGCATTTTAGCTTCATATTTTTTTAATACCGGCACACTGTCTGTTTCGGGCATACAGGTATGAGACACAATGGCAAAAGAAGATTCGTTTTTAAACTCATCGTACACCCGCCGCATATTGGTATTCATTTTTGGGCAGATACCCTTACAGGTGGTAAAAAAATATTCTGTTACAAACACTTTTTCTTCCACATCTTTTTCCGTGATAGCCTTTCCATTTTGATTGATAAAGGAAAAGGACTGTATGTTGCTGTTGATAACAGGCAGGCTGGATTGTGATATATCAGTAAATGAAAATACAAATACGTAATACAGCCCAAAGAGCAGCACAAAAAATCCAGCGTACCATATCCACTTTTTTTTCATAATTGTTTGCTGTACTAATTTATTGATGATCCGAATACTGCTGCAAAGCTACTGTTAAAGCAAGTGAAAGCTGAGCCAATACTTTTACAAACATTGTTATTACTTGCAACGCTATTGCAAATTTACTATATTTGCTTTTTGTAAATGGACGCAAAGTTTAACTGGGACATGATTGGGATTGCCACATCCATAGCCTGCGCAATACATTGTGCCCTGCTGCCGATCATGATGACGAGCCTGCCGCTGTTTGGGGTTAATATCATTCACAATATTTTTTTTGAGTGGGGTATGATAGTGCTGGCTTTTGCCACCGGAAGTTTTGCCTTGTTTCATGGTTATGTAAAACATCACCGTTCTTTTGTGCCTGTACTAATCTTCTCTGCAGGATTTATTTTTTTGTTGCTCAAGCAATTTTTTCATTCAATGGAAAATTGGCTGCTGCTGCCTGCTGTAGTATTAATCATCAGCGCTCATTATTATAATTACAGGCTTTGC
>JAYWIB010000105.1:0-4692 GCA_043789265.1 Chitinophagaceae bacterium | reverse complement strand
TGGTTCAGGATACAGGAAATGTTCAGGCTGCAGTCATTTCACATGTATGGTGTCATTGGCAGTGCAGTTGTTACAGGAATGATTTCGGTATGGCTGATAAAAAAGTTCAGGGTTAAAACTATTTATGGAGAGCCCATCTTTTTTCATACAAAAAAATTTAATAAAGGGCAGGTGTATGGCGGATTGATTTTTGGTTTGGGATGGGCCATCACCGGCGCATGCCCGGGGCCACTGTATGCACAAATTGGAACAGGTGCCACCGTTATTGTTGTTACGTTATTATCTGCCGTGGCGGGTACCTGGGTGTATGGGCTGATAAGGGAAAAGCTGCCGCATTAATTTCCTGTCGTTGATAACGGGAAATACAAAAGGGAAAGTTTAATCAGCTTTGCTTGCATCAAATATTTACTTTGCAGTATCAAAACTAACATTCATGAAACATTCTCTTTTTTTCCTTTTGCTTGGTTCCTTATTTTCAACTGCCTGGTGTCAAAAAAGCAATAAACCAAACTATATCAGTTTTTCTGCTGGTATCGGTTTTCCTGTAGCCAGTTATGCAGCAACAGACTTACGCAGCAGTTCATCCGGGTTTGCAAAACCTGGAGAATATATTTCATTTGCCTGGTCAAAATTGGCTTCTGAAAAAATTGGCTATACGGTAAGCCTTAGCGGCCAGCGAAATCCTGTGAATGCAAAAGCAATGGGGGAGGGGTTTTCAAAAGTGCTGATTAATACAGGCACATTGGGAACTTCCATACCAGGGGTGCCTGTAACGGGAGCCGGGTCTTATTATCCCAACTTTAATTTTAAAAAATCATCCTGGCTGCTTGCCTCATTACAGGGAGGTTTGTATGGAGAATTTCCTTTATCAGCTTCAAAAAATATTGTTGCGATTGCAAGGCTGACCGCAGGGGCTATGTATGCCCAACTGCCGGAACAAACCGGGCAAAGCATTACAGATACAAGCAACGCTATTATTTATCAAAGCAAAAACAGCGCCTTTGGATTTGCTTACACTTTGGGAACAGGCATTAAATATGGTCTTAATAAAAAAACATTTGTTTTACTCAACTTCAATTATTGGGCAAGCAGTGAACTTACTTTTAAGGATGAGAAAGTTGTGATCACACTTCAGAAAAGCGGAGTAGCAGGGGGTTCTATCAACCAAATGCAATACACTAATGATGCTTCACAGGCTTTCAAATCAATCAGTGCATCTTTGGGAATTGGCATACAATTGTAAATAAAAAAAGCGCCTTCAAAATTGAAAGCGCTTTTGTTAATGCGTTTTTTGTAATCTTTACATCCCCATTTTCTTCTTCAAATTCTCATCAATGGCGTCTAAAAATTCTTCTGTGTATAAATAATGCTCGCCATGATTTACTTTATTGCCGTGGATACATACCGCCAAATCTTTTGTCATCTTTCCGCTTTCAACAGTTTCCACACATACTGCTTCCAGTGCCTGGCAAAAATCAATCAGCGGCTGATTGCCATCTAACTTTCCCCTGAATTCCAGCCCCCTCGTCCATGCAAAAATAGATGCAATGGGATTGGTGGAAGTGGGCTTGCCTTTTTGATGATCTCTGTAGTGGCGTGTTACGGTGCCGTGTGCAGCTTCTGCTTCCATTGTTTTACCGTCAGGTGTTACTAATACGGATGTCATTAAACCCAGTGAGCCAAAGCCCTGCGCCACTGTATCGCTCTGCACATCACCATCATAATTTTTGCAGGCCCATACAAAGTTGCCATTCCATTTTAAGGCGCTGGCCACCATGTCATCAATCAGGCGGTGTTCGTACACAATGCCTGCGGCATCAAACATTGTTTTAAATTCTGCCTGGTACACTTCTTCAAAAATATCTTTAAAGCGGCCATCGTATTTTTTTAAAATGGTGTTTTTTGTAGAAAGATAGAGGGGCCATTTTTTTGTAAGAGCCATATTAAAACAGCTTCTTGCAAAGCCATAAATACTTTCATCGGTATTGTACATACACAGCGCCACACCATCGCCTTTGTAATTGTATACTTCAAATGTTTGTGCATCGCCACCACCCTCTGGCGTAAATGTCATGGTAAGTTTGCCTTTGCCTTTTATAACGGTGTCGGTTGCCCTGTATTGATCACCAAATGCATGGCGGCCTACAATGATGGGTGCCGTCCAGTTGGTTACCAGCCGGGGAACATTCTGCATTACAATCGGCTCTCTGAATACAGTGCCATCCAGTATGTTCCGGATAGTGCCGTTGGGGCTTTTCCACATTTGTTTAAGGTTAAATTCTTTTACCCTTCCTTCATCCGGGGTAATGGTGGCGCACTTAATACCTACACCGCATGCCTTAATGGCGTTGGCTGCATCAATGGTTACCTGGTCGTTGGTTTCGTCCCGGTACTCCATTCCCAAATCAAAATACTGGATGGGTACTTCTATGTATGGAAGTATCAGTTTATCTTTTATAAATTTCCAAATTATCCTGGTCATTTCATCCCCGTCTAATTCCACTACCGGATTTGCAACTTTAATTTTGGCCATAGTATGTTTATTTTTTTTTGAAGTGAGCAAAAGTAAATCTATTTGGCATTTGTTGTGCATCCTGCTGCTGAATATGTCCGCTACTGCCGGGACTTAATGTGGGTTTTTTTCTACAGATTGTGGCTTTTAATAATTTGGCGGCAATGATTACCAGGCACAAGCTGCAATAAATAAAAACTTGCAGCACTCTTTCATTTCTTTCTATCCGATTATAAATTAACTTGCGGCAAAGATTAAGTACATGGAACAAGTAAAACAAACTGCACCACTGCAGCCTAAAAACAAAAATGCTTTTAAAAATTTTATGTGGAAATTCTTATTGATACTGTTGCTGGCGGGTGCATTGCTTGTGTATTGGTTTTGCTACAATGTGTACAGTGATGGTGAGCGCACAGGGCTGCTCACCAAGCTCTCCCGTAAAGGAAATGTTTTTAAAACTTATGAAGGGGAAATGCTGATAGGAAATTTTCAGCAAGCGCCGAATGTAATGGTGCCTGAAAAATTTTATTTTTCTGTGAAAGACCAGGCTCTTGCTGACACGCTGATGAAGGTGCAGGGCAAATCAGTGTCATTAAAATATTACCAGTACCGCCGCAGCCTGCCTTGGCGGGGCGACAGTGAATATGTAATTACCAACATAGAAAAAGTGGGGCAGTAAACATGTTATGCATGCAATAAAAATATGACCGGCTTTTTATGAAAGCCGGTTTTTTCTTTCTTCCATTCAGCCACCGTTTTAGTTTTTACATACTCGTTAGCGCCTGTAAGTTCCGCTGCTATGCACAGCCTGGTGGCCGGTTTGCACGTTTTTAAAATGGTTTCAATCAAAGCATCATTGCGGTAAGGTGTTTCAATAAATATCTGCGTACTGTTTTTTTTATGTGATGCGGCTTCCAGTTCTTTAATGGCCTTCATGCGTTCCTGGTTATCTATGGGCAGGTAGCCGGTAAATTCAAACTGCTGCCCGTTCATACCACTGGCCATCAAAGCAAGCAGTATGGAGCTTGGGCCTACCAGTGGTTTTACCGTGGCATTCATTTGCTGAGCCACTTCAATCAATATCTGTCCCGGGTCGGCTATGCCGGGGCAGCCTGCCTCGCTGATGATGCCAATGTTTTTTCCTTCAACAATTTTTTGCCTGAAATTATTTTTTTGTTCTTCTTCTGCCTTGTGAATGGCAAACCATTCGTAGTTGTCAATTATTATTTCTTTATAAATGCTTTTTAAAAACCGGCGGGCAGTGCGTTCATTTTCGGCAAATATTACCTGGCAGTTTTTTACTGCATCAATAATATAAGGCGGAATGGTTTGTGTGGCCATTTCATCCAGCACACTGGGAATTAAATAAACAGTACTCATTGATTTTTTTATTGCCTTATTTTATACAAACTTAAGGTGGCAGCAATTACTGCATAAGATGGAGCAAGCACCCAGCCTACGATAACAATGGTGTGCATGAGGTAAAATACTATGCCATTGCCAATGGCCAGACCCTTGTGTTTGCCAACAAAAGCAATGCTTTGTGTAGTGGATAATTTGTTTCTTTCGCAACTGTAATCCAGCATGGAAAAGCCTAGGTAATAACATTCAATTAAAAAAGCCATCACTGTGGTGGCAAGCCCCATCACAGGGATAAATGAAAGCAGCAAAATACTTATGGAATACACCGTTTGCCAAAGCCCGTTGCGTAAAGCCAGTTTAACACCACGGGCAACATCCTTCATCAGTTGCGAAAAACTGAATGGATATTCTTTGTGTTCAAGGATGGCTTCTGTTTTTTCGCTCAGGTAGGCAAACAGCGGAGAGCCAACAATGAGAAATAAATATTTAAACAAAGAAAAATAAAAGAAGAAAAGAATGAGCTGCACGCCAATTCTTATAAACAATATAATAATGCCCCAAAAACTTTCTTTAAACTGCATCAGCCAGGAGGTGAGGCCGGTGGAATTCAATGCATATTCAATAACACCTTTGGAAGTAATCCAGAAAAAATACATGCTGCTAAAAAAAAGCAACGCATACAGAATGCCCGGCACCAGTATCCATTTCCAAAGGCGGTGCTTTACTACAAAGCGGTGCGCCTGCATGTAAGATTGAATGGCAATGATTATCTCCTTAAGCATAAGTTCCTTTTCGATGGTGAATGGTGAATGGTGAAT
>JAYWIB010000104.1:0-4693 GCA_043789265.1 Chitinophagaceae bacterium | reverse complement strand
TTTATTTGTCCGCAGTTAAGCGCTACGGCCAGGTCAGCAATGGTGGTATCTTCCGTTTCGCCGCTTCTGTGGCTCATTATAGTATTGTACCCATTTTGCTGCGCCATGCTTACCGCATTAATAGTTTCAGTAACCGTGCCTATCTGATTTACTTTTACCAGCAGGGCATTGGCAATGCCTTCATTGATACCTCTTTCCAGGCGGGTTACATTGGTTACAAATAAATCATCCCCCACCAACTGGCATTTGTTGCCCACTGCTTCAGTCAGCATTTTCCATCCTTTCCAGTCATCTTCTGCCATGCCGTCTTCAATAGAACAAATGGGATATTTTTTTACCCAGCTTGCCCAGTATGCCACTAGTTGTTCGCTGGTCATTTCTTTTCCATCGCTTTTATGAAAAACGTACTTTTTCTTTTTAGCATCCCACAGTTCGCTGTTGGCTGCATCCATTGCAATCATTATCTGGCTGCCGGTTTTGTAGCCCGCAGATTGTATAGCAGTCAATACAGTTTCAATGGCTTCTTCATTGCTTTGTATATTGGGAGCAAAGCCGCCCTCGTCTCCTACATTGGTACTAAATCCTTTCTTTTTTAATACACCCTTTAGTGCATGAAAAATATCTACACCCCATGCAAGCCCTTCGCTGAAAGATGTGGCACCCACGGGCATTACCATAAATTCCTGAAAATCTATTTTATTATCTGCATGTGCACCTCCATTTAAAATATTCATCATGGGGATGGGCAATATTTTTGCATTGGTGCCGCCAATATAGCGGTAGAGCGGAAGATTGGCTTCCAGCGCTGCAGCCTTTGCCACGGCCAGGCTTACAGCAAGCATTGCATTGGCACCCAGCTTACTTTTGTTGGCAGTACCGTCTAACTGCAGCATCATGGCATCTATGCCGGTTTGGTCGGCCACATCCCAGCCCAATAAATTTTCTGATAGAATGGTGTTTACATTATTCACCGCCTTCAGCACACTTTTGCCTCCGTAATAATTTTTTTTGTTGTCCCTTAGTTCCACTGCTTCATGTACACCCGTGCTGGCACCGCTTGGAACAGCAGCCCTGCCCAGTCTTTCATTTTCAGTTAATACATCTACTTCTACTGTAGGATTTCCGCGGCTGTCTAATATCTGGCGGGCAAAAAGGGAGGCAATGTAGCTCATGATTGTTGGTATTTATAATTGGTTGATGGAATTGATTGCGTGGGCAAATTTCAGTGATTGGATGCAAATAAACAAGTGATGATTTTTTGGAAAGCGCATTTGTTGTTTGTGCAGCTCAGCGGCAAATGTACTGCGGTTACTTTTATTTTGTAAAAAGAAAAATAATCAATCTGCTGCTTATCAAAAAAATGATGTCTATTGCTTCGTCAGTTCCCTGAATACATTTTCTAAACTTTGCCCCCCGCTTTGTAATGAAACAATGTTGAGGTTTTTATCAATGGCCAATTGCAGCAGTTGTTTTTTAACTGCCCCGGCATTTGAACATTGAATATCGAACATTGAATATTGAACATTTTGTATTGCATCAACACCTGATAATTCTTTCAGCAATTGCATATCCACCACCTCTTTAAACTCCACCATCACCTGCTGCTGCCCTGCATTGTTTTTTTGCAGGTTACTTAATAAATCGTCGGCAACAATATTTCCCCGGTTTATGATAATAACCCTGTCGCAGATGGCTTCCACTTCCTGCAAGATGTGGGAAGAAAAAAGCACCGTTTTATTTTCACCCAATTTTTTTATCACTTCTCTTATCTCCACAATTTGATTTGGATCCAGGCCGGAGGTGGGCTCATCCAGTATCAGCACTTTAGGATCATGTATTAATGCCGCAGCAATGCCCACCCTTTGTTTATACCCTTTACTAAGCTGCCCGATTTTTTTATTGGCTTCCAGTTTCAACTTTACCGTTTCGATGGCTGCTGCTATTTTTTCTTTTTTATTTTGCAGGCCATGAACACCGGCAACAAAGTCCAGGTATTCCCTTACATACATATCAAAATACAAAGGGTTTGCTTCCGGCAAATAACCAATTTTCTTTTTTGTTGACAGCGCATGTGTACTCACCGTGTCGCCACACACGGCTGCTTCTCCTGCATCGGCTTCAATATAGCCGGTGATGATTTTCATGGCGGTACTTTTACCGGCACCATTGGGACCCAGAAAACCAACTATCTCTCCTTTGCCGATAGAGAATGAAATATTGTTGACAGCTTGTTGCGTGCCGTATGTTTTAGTGAGGTTGGTAACTGTAATGGACATGGTGCAAACTTAGGGATATTTGAAATTGCTTTTTTACTTATCATCCTCAACATAAGCTTTTATAAAACTTTTTGTCCGCAGCGTTTTGCTTTTCTTAATCAGGCAAATATTACTGCCATATTACCAATCCTTCTCCGGCTTTTCAGGAGAGGCAGCATCTACCTTTCTTAGTTTATCCTGCAGATTTTTTTCCTGCTGCATCAATGCTTTTAATTTTTCTTCTGCCTCCTTCCTTGTCATTTTAGAAGGCTGTGGCTTTGGCTGCTGATTTTTTTGATCGTTTGGTTTTTGCTGCTGCTTTTGTTTCTCCTGGTTGTTTTGCTGTTCCTTTTTTTGCTGCTGTAATGCTTTTTGTAAATTAAGCCGGGCATCTTCGTCACCCGGATTCAGGCGCAGTGCATTTTTATAGGCATCAATACATTCAGGTATTTTTTTTGAATTCTGCAGTACCACGCCTTTATTGTAAAAAGCAGCACCCTTATCTACCGGCTGCCGGTCTTTTATTATGGCGGCATCATAAGCCTGCGTGGCTTCTTCTGCCTTGTTGTTTTTATACAAGGCATTGCCGAGGTTAAAAATTGCCTTACTGTTATCTGGATTTTTTACAGCAGCTTTTTTGTATTCGGCTTCGGCCGCACTGTATTCTTTTTTTTGATAAGCCTCATTGCCTTTTTTTAATAGCTGCTCTGTGTTTTGAGCCACGGTGCCTAAAGATAAAAATAAGCATGCGGCAGCTACGGCCGATTTTTTTACTTTTTTTAATTTGGGCTCTTCGTTACCGTTAGTACTGCGCCTGCGTTCAGCAAGCAGCAGTTCAATCACCAGCAGCAATACTGCCATTGCAGCAAACCACTGAAAAAAATTTTGATAAACCAATGCCGAATTTTCAGTAATGGAATGCCGGCCGATGCTGTTTAACTGTGCCTGTACTTTTGCAGCGGCTTCGTCTGTGCCGCTCAGCAACGCATAGATACCATTGCCGCTGGCTGCGATATTCTTTAATTCGCTTTCGTTCAGTTTTGTAATAACAGGTGCTCCAGCGGCATCTTTTTTTATTTCATTGGTGGCTGCATCCATTATCATTGCGCCTTCTGCAGAACCGATGCCCACCGTATTTATCATCACGCCATCATCTGCCATGGCCTTTGCAATTTTAAGAGCACCTTCATCATGGTCTTCGCCATCACTAATCAATACTACTGATTTGTATTTTTTTTCTTTGTTGTTAAAAGCATTGTAACACATCTTTAGTGCATCACCAATTACAGTACCCTGCGTAGGCACTACATCTGTACTTGCCGATGATAAATACATTTTTGCAGCAGCATGGTCTGTGGTTAATGGCATTTGCAAATAAGCCTTGCCCGCAAAGACTACTATACCTACCCTGTCATCATTTAATTTATCAATGAGTTTAGCTATAAACTGTTTTGCCCGGTTAAGCCTGTCCGGCTTTATATCCTGTGCCAGCATGCTTTTGCTCACATCCAGTGCAATCATTACATCTATACCGCTCCGGTTGATGCTGTTGTTACCATTGGGGCTTCTCGGATTGGCCAGCGCAATTACGCCGGATGCGTAAGCAAGAACAATCAATAGAAATTTAAACAGGTGGCGGGAAGCGCTGTAGCCTTCAATAAGCTGGGCTACCAGCACAGGATCACCAATTTTTTTTGTTGTTTTCTTCTTCCACTGCTGCAGCCATAAAAATGACATACCCAACACCGGCAGCGCTGCAAGTGCAAATAAATATTCGGGATGCTGAAACTGGATCAAATTTTTATTATTGAATTCGGTAAGATAAAAATAACTGCAAAGTAATGCTGCAGCAGCTGCAGTTATGCTAAACACATTGTTATATTTTAGCCGGGTAATTTAAAAATATAACATTACATGCTTCCTTTTAAAAATCCAAGTTTGGTTAATATCCCTTTTGTAATATTCATCCGCACCGTTTTCATGTCAATATTTTTATCTGCTGACTGCACCAGGGTTACAAAAAAATAAGGATGTTTATTTTCTTCCACCCAGCCAGCCACCCAGCCAATGCTGTTTTGCTTTTCATCAAAGCCCCAGCCGGTTTTGTAAGAAAGCTTATAGAGTGTATTGTCTTCCTGCAGCATTACATCTCTTACAATTTGCTGTGTCCGTTTTTGAAAAGGCAGTTGATCAAAATAAAGCCGCTTCAACAAACCAAGCTGTTCATCCGGCGAAATTTTAAGACTGTTATCCAGCCAGAAACTATCAATACGGCTGCCAATTTTTTTATTGCCATATTGCAAACTGTCTATCCAGTGCTTCATTGTATCTTTTCCTATCCGCCTCGCCACCTCCTGGTAATAAGGCACAGCACTTACCTTAAATGCCTGCTCCATTGATAAATCTTTATTCCAGTCTTCATTCCATCTTTTAACGCC
>JAYWIB010000103.1:0-4713 GCA_043789265.1 Chitinophagaceae bacterium | reverse complement strand
ATGTGCTTATAGACCAACTGGATCGTCACCTGGGTTTTCCAAAAACTGATCCTCACGGTGATATGATACCCGATTCAAAAGGAAGGTTTGCAAAAAATGCCAGTAAACCTTTGCTGGATTGTACACAGGGCAGCAAAGTAAAGCTGATTGGCGTGGCAGACCACTCTAATAGTTTTCTACAATACCTTACCAAAAATAACCTGTCACTGGGAGATGAGATACTGGTGGAGTCAATAGAGGAATTTGACCAGTCATTTAATGTAAAAGTGAATAAAAAAGAAAAGAAAATAATCAGTAAAGATGTAGTAAAAAATCTCCTGGTAGTAGCTGCATAAATAATCATCGAACCACCTGAAACTTGCCAGAGTCGGTAATTTTTCCAAACCTGTCTCTTATCTGAAAAATATATACACCACGAAAAAACCCATCAAGAGAAATAAAAATGCGGGGATTGGCTGCATTGGCCTGGTATACTTTACGGCCCATAAAATTAAATAACTGAATGGTGCAGGATTTATCAAAACCCTTTGTCAATTCAAAATTAATAACGGAGCTGGCAGGGTTGGGATAAAACTTAGCTACTTTAACTGCATTGTCCGCTGCAGCGCTTTGTTTAAGCTGGCCGAAGGAGCAAACAGTAATTGCCGTAAATAAAATTGATATGGTAAGTAGCTTTTTCAGTACAGTAAAAATAATGTTTTCTTTTATAAAAACGGGGTGTTTCTATTATTTACACATTTTGTACTGAAAACTAACGCTGCTTGCTCAGCTGTTATTGCTCTGTAATACAGAATCATTTATCTGGGAAAGTGTTTGCTGTATGGCTTCAAAATCAGGAAGGTCGCCCGGAGTTGGGCATATTTCTGCATATTGAATAAAGCCTGATTTATTAATTACAAAGGCGGCCCGCTTGCTTACACCCTTCATTTCAAAAGCTGGAAATACTTCATACAATACTTCATAAGCGGCCGCGGCTTCTTTATTAAAATCACTCAATAGAGGGAAGTTGAGCTGTTGCTGTTTTTTATACATGTCCAGTACAAACACTGAATCAGTTGAAATGCCCAGCACCTGGGCATTGGCTTGATTATATTCAGCAATATTATCTCTTACACTACACAATTCTTTGGTGCAAACACCGGTAAATGCCAGCGGAAAAAACAGCAGCACTATATTTTTGTCCGCATAATCAGTAAGGCTTACTTTCTTTTTATCTGTATCATATAAATTGAAGCCTGGAGCTTTTTGTCCTTTTTCTATTGGCATAATTAATTTTTATTGCACTATTACAATGGATAAAACTTATTGTTCGGCAGTCTTATATTTTAATGATGTTATTTTTTTTATTCATCAAAATTTTGCGTGGAAGGGCAGCTACTATTTCTTCCTTTAATACATCAATCAATTTTTTCTTTACATAATTGCGATGGGTAACAAGGCTAATTTCCCTTACCGGAACCGGCGCTTTAAAATGCCGCACCATATTAAGCTGCCGCCCCGTAAAATCCAACGTGGCCATTTCAGGAAGTATGGTAATACCATTGTTGAGTTCCACCATTTTTCTCAATGTTTCTATACCGCCGGCTTCATATTCAAAATGGCTTTGATCTTTTTGTAATTTCTTTAGTTCGCACAGATTCAGTATTTGGTTGCGGAAACAATGTCCTTCTTCCAGCAGCCAAAGCTCTTTTAAATCAATGTCATCTGCCAGTACATATGTTTTTTTATAAGCTGCATTTTTTTTGGAAACATAAGCTACCAGTTCTTCGTAAAAAAGCGGGTACTCCATAATAGCAGCATCCTGTACAGGCGTTACCATAAGGCCTGCATCAATTCTTCCTGCTTTTAATTTTTCTGTTAACAGGTCTGTCGTCATTTCTTTTATCCTGATTTTAATATCCGGATATTTTGCAATGAACTTTTGCAGAAACATGGGCAGCAGATAAGGTGCCAGTGTAGGTAATATGCCAATACGCAGTTCGCCCTGTACCAGCCCTTTTCTGTCTTTTACCAGTTGATGAATCATTTTCATTTCATGTATCACCACCCTTGCCTGGCGAATAACTTCTTCACCCGTTTCTGTTGGAATAACGGGCTGCTTGCTGCGGTCAAAAATTTTAATACCAAGGTCATCTTCTAATTTCTGTACCTGCATACTCAGTGTGGGCTGTGTTACAAAACAATGCCTGGCTGCTGTGGAAAAATGGCGGTATGTATCTACCGCAATGATGTATTCCAGTTGTGTAATGCTCATACCTAAAAATAGATAATATTGATAGGATAATAATAAATATCAATATCATTTATCAATCGCATTGTTTACTTTTGATTCAGTTAATTTATTCCAATACCATTTAAATTATTTTTTATGAGTGACAAACTGAGTAATACCAAACTTACTACAGCATCCGGCAGGCCATATGCTGAAAACGAAAATTCCATGAGCATTGGCCCACGTGGCCCGCTGCTTTTACAGGATTACATTCTGCACGAAAAGATGGCACACTTTAACCGGGAGCGTATTCCCGAACGGGTGGTGCATGCAAAGGGGAGTGGCGCCTTTGGCACATTTACCGTTACCAACGACATTAGCCAATACACAAAAGCAAAATTGTTCAGCGCTGTTGGCAAACAGACAAAAGTACTGCTGCGCTTTAGCACGGTAGGCGGCGAAAAGGGCAGTGCAGATACAGAAAGAGACCCACGGGGCTTTGCCTTAAAATTTTATACCGAGGAAGGAAACTGGGATTTGGTTGGAAACAACACACCAGTATTTTTTGTAAAGGATCCAAAAAAATTTGGAGATTTTATACATACACAAAAACGTGACCCACGCACTCATTGCAAAAGCCCCACTATGATGTGGGATTTCTGGAGTCTTAATCCTGAAAGCCTCCACCAGGTAATGATATTGATGAGTGACAGGGGAACACCCTACGGATACCGCCACATGAATGGATATGGCAGTCATACCTTCTCCATGATAAATGCTGCCAATGAAAGGGTGTGGGTAAAATTTCATTTTAAAACAGCACAAGGCATAAAAAATTTTACCAACGATGAAGCGGCTGCAATGAAAGGAAAAGATCCCGATTTTGCACAGCGTGATTTGGTGGAAGCAATAGACCGGGGAGATTTTCCAAAGTGGAATGTAAAAATCCAGGTGATGACAGATGAGCAGGCAAAAACATTTCCTTTTAATCCTTTTGACTTAACCAAGATATGGCCGCATGCAGACTTTCCATTAACAGATGCAGGCGTGCTGGAGCTGAATGAAATTCCAAAAAATTATTTTGCAGATATTGAACAGAGTGCTTTTGCACCTGCTCATGTTGTGGATGGCATTGGCTATTCGCCTGATAAAATGCTGCAGGGCAGGCTGCTTTCTTATCCTGATGCACACAGATATCGCCTCGGTGGAAACTACGAACAGATACCGGTGAACCGATGCCCGTATGCTGTAAACAATTATCAACGGGACGGGGCGATGGCTATCAATGGCAATGGTGGTGATGCTCCCAATTATTTTCCCAACAGCTTTGATGATATTTATGCAGACAGCACCTACAAGGAACCCGTGATGGTGCTTGACAATTCCGTTGCTGACTGGTACGACCGGAATGGCCCGGCAGAAAATGATCACTACACACAGGCAGGATGGTTATTTAATAAAGCCATGAATGATTATGACCGGCACAACCTGGTGAGCAATATTGTGGGTGCTATGAGCGGTATCAGCGGGGCTAAAAAAGAGTTGATTGTTAACCGGCAGTTGTGCCACTTCTTTAGAGCCGATATGAAACTGGGCATGGCTGTGGCAAAAGGACTTGGTGTAGATGTAGAAAATGTAATGGCAGGAATGAACAATACACACATCAGTACGGCTGAACTCGAGCCTGCATAATTGTACGTTTGTTTTACTAAAACAGCCGCTCAAATTTTTGGGCGGCTGTTCTTTTATAAAGGTTAGTTTTTTCAATAATCGTTGTCTTTTTTCTTTTCCTTAGGCTTATCCTGCTTTTTTGTTTTATCATCCGGTTTTGCCGGCATAAGTACGGCAGGTTTGATGTCTTTTTTATCGCCTGGTTTTACCGGTACTGCTTCTTTATCTTTTACTGTGCTGTCTTTTTTTAGAGGCACTGTTTTTATTTCGCTTTCAATAGGTACTTCCGGTTTTGTGTTGTCCGTTAAAGGCTCTTCACTAAAATCATTTGCTGTGCCATTGCCCTGGTCGCCCATATCGTTGCCATCACTTTTATTTACTAAATTTTCAAAGTTTACATCGGCATACACCGGATCATTCGCCAGCGATGAAGGCTCTGTAAATTGCAGCATATTGCCGTAAGGCAATTTTTTATCTGCATATACTTTGTTCATAAAATAACCCCATTTGGGCAACGCCATTTCGTTACCACCGGATGTGCCTTGGTATATTCTTATAAAAGGATCATCGCAGCCCACCCATGTACCAGCCAGCAGTTCCGGCGTGTAGCCAAGAAACCAGCCATCGGTATTGTCATTGGTAGTACCCGTTTTGCCCGCTTTTTCGGCCGGTATATCATAGCTGTTTAACGATCTGCCGGTACCAATTTTTACTACGCCCTGCATCAGTTTTATCATGGTGTATGCATCCTGCTCGGTTATTATTTGTTTAGTTTCGGTAGAAAATTCCTGCAGTATGTTACCATTTTTATCTTCTATCCTTGTTATTAG
>JAYWIB010000102.1:0-4722 GCA_043789265.1 Chitinophagaceae bacterium | reverse complement strand
TTACACAGCAACTGACTGCTGCCTGTTGCCGGTTTTTGCCACTGCGTACACGTCAGGTTCCCTCACCCCAAGTAATACAAACCCTTACTTGAGGGTAGATCCAATTTCATATTTATCAGGCACCCTGCCAATTACCGCAGGTTCTATTGCCAACCGGGCCCAATTTTTAGGCTATGGCAATATTGTTTTTGCAAGCAGTTGCCCTACGCCACCGGGTGGCTATCCCGAAAGGCAGGAAATACAGGTGAGATTAGTAGGACAGACAAATTGGAAAACAATTGCTCCGCAATTAGGAACATGGAATGTATCTCCATTTGGCAATTTAAACCCATTTGTTGCTACAACAACAGTAGGAGCGGCTGGTGACCAGCGTGGTACAATTGGAATGTTTGATGCTTATTATGTACCTGACAAGGATTGTTATCAAAATCCCGGGCCAATTCATGGCAATTACCAGGTACAATGGAGAAATAAAAAAGTTAGTGTAGTGCCTTTTGTAAATGGCCCATGGTCAACCCCCGTAACAATTGTATTGTAAATAAGAAATTAAATGGGGGCTGAAAATATTTAGCCCCCACTTATAAAAATTACTTATGCTCAGTCCTCATGAAAAAAATATATTTTTTTTTATGCTCGTTTATTTTAATGCCATTGCTTTTAAAAAGCCAGGCAGACAGGCAGGTATGTGCCGATACTGCATTTGATAATAGCTATTTCGGAGATAATTTTATTATTGGCGGAGGCACTGTTTTTGGTACGGTAAATAATTTTTATGGATTAATTAGCTTGTATGATAATTCAAAAATAATTACAACCGTTGGAAGTAGTACCACCAGTACTGGCGATGGTTTATTTGGCCTGGCAAAAATATCAGTTAATGGAACGCCGCTTTGGCACAGGCTTTTTAAATGCAACATAACCAATCTTTATTTTCGTATTCACAGAGCACTTGAGTTAGCATCAGGCGATATAATTGTTGGCGGCATATTACAAGATTCAACAGAAAATGTAATACCAAGTTATGTATTTATTAAACTTAATGCGGCAGGCAGCATATTATGGCAGCACAACTACCCTGCCCCGTCTAATGTGCTTCAACCTACACGGCAAACTATACAGATAGATTTGCTGGTGGAAACAGAAGGCGGCGGGTTTGTAGCCATGTTTAAAGATGATGGCTATGGCGGCAACAACCTTACCTGCTTTGCGGCAGATGGCACGGTGCAGTGGAGCAGGGCTTACTATGGTTATGGTTTTAATGGTAATATGCACAATGCCTATAGAAACGGGAAGCTCCACTTAACAGGGGGCGGCGCTAAAACGGGCTGCCTCAACAGCAACGGCGTATTAAAGCCAGGTTTATTTTCGGAAATAATAATTAATGCTGCCGATGGCAATATTACCAGTGTAAAAACCCTTTGTGAAAACCCAACTGACAGATGGACGGATGCTGGATTTAATAATTTAATGAGTAAAAAAATAGCCAATGAGAACATTGTTACTATTTACAGTGGCATGTATAATTTACTTTGTATTGTAACAGACAGCAACAGCAATTTTGTACGCAGCACCATTTACTCCATGCCTTTTATAAATAATGTTCAATATGGTGAATATGCTTTTGATATAAAAAATGATGGGTCTGTTGCATTTTCTTTAACTGTGTTTGCAGGCACTTCACTATTGCCTTATTTCTTATTGATACGATTAGATTCCAATTTAAAAGTTACTGACGAGTACAGGCTATCAATGCCAGTGGACTCCACCAGCAACGTCGGCCAGCTTCCAATATATTTTTCCCCAAATGGCAATATTAATTTTTTTAGTTTTTATCCATCATACCCTGCTGGGTCGCCTGGCTTTGCTTTAGTAAGTTTGCCGCCTGGCACTAAGGGTTCATTTCTTTGCAATGGCAAGGATACAACGTTTGGCAGCTTTAGGTATAATTATGCTTTAACCACACAAAGCCATACCATACAGCCAGACAGCATTAAAGAAAATGTGTACCGCCTTATTGGCTCCCCAATGATAACTATACAAGATGTGCCCTTGAGCAAAAGGCTTACCTGCAATAATGTAAGTATTTGCGATTCTTTCAAGCTCAGTGGGAGCAATCGGTATTGCCTTAGTAATGATACCATTGTATTTACGGCATATAAAAACAGCCTTTGCAAAAAAAATACTATTTGGAATATTGATACTTCGTTTGTGTCAATTATTGATAAGCCCAACGATACAAGTATTCATTTAAAATTTTTAAAAGCCGGAACTGTAAGTTTATACACTTCATTGGATGGCTGTTTTTTGAAAGATTCTATCAAAATAAACATAACACAGCCAAAAAATAAGTTCAATCTTCAAAAAGATAGTGTTCTTTGTTCCGGCAAAACTCTTGCCCTACAGGCCAGCAAAGGCTTTGCTCGATATAACTGGCAGGATGGAAGCCGCTTTGATAATTACACAGTAACAGACACAGGTTTTTATAGGGTAACTGCCACCGATAGCTGCGGGAATATTTTCAGCGATAGCATTCACGTAAAGTTGTCAGACACTTCATTTTCTCTACCATCATCAGCATCAATCTGCAATACAGATACCTTCAAATTGCAATTGCCTTCTTACTTCAGCAACATAGCTCTGCAGCCATCATCTGGCGCATCTTATTCAAAAACACAAATAGTTTTTTATCCATCGCAAACTACTGCTTATACAATAAGTGCAGAAACAAAAGACCAATGTAAAACAGAAAAAACAATTCTCATCAAGCTAGATAATTGTGCTGCCAATATATTCTTTCCCAATGCTTTTTCCCCAAATAATGCTGAGCCTAATAATTTCTTCAAGCCATTCACAACGCTTCCATTGCAGCATTACCATTTGATTATATACAACAGGCTTGGGCAAAAAGTATTTGAAAGTATTACGCCTTCTATTGGGTGGGATGGCAGGTTTAAAGAAATTCAACAAGGCTCGGGTACTTACATTTATTATTGCAGTTATAAGTTTTTCAACAGGCCTGCATCAAGTAAAAAAGGGCATTGCATTCTGTTACGATAACCTGATTTATACACCCTTTTTAAGGCCGTTGTTGGTGTTCTCACCAACAACCGAAGCCAAGCCCTGCTTACCCGTTCAAATGTGTAAGAAATCCAAATTCATCAACACCCGTTATATAAAAACGGGCAGATGAATACTTATACTCTTCCGGACAACTGCACAGCCCGGCCTTCACTGGGTTCCAGTGTATATATTCCAGCTTTTGCATAAACACTTCATGGGTGTATAAATCAATACTGAGTGGATTACGTTCCCAGAACTGGTATTGCCGGTCTTTTGCACCCACTTTAAATTTCTCCAGCACAAGCGGATGATGAATGCTTAAATCTGATTTTATCTGCTGTGCGGTAAACTTTAAAAAATCACGCTGCACATCAGGTAATGTATGGCCTGCCTGCACCTGCCACATCAGGTGGATATGATTGCTCATAATCACAAAAGCATATACTTTTACCCGCTCTTGCTCCACCAAAAAACGCAGGCTGCCTGTTATCACGTCTTTGTATTTGTCAGGCTTCAGCAGGTGTTTCCACACCAGTATGGTGGAGGTGAAAAATTGTGCATGGTATTCTGTATACGGCATTTATTCAAAGAACTAATGTACTAACTAATCAAACTGCTTTTTATCTCTTGACCTACGGTTGTTGGTGAGAACACCAACAACGGCGTTCCCTAATAGGCTGCTTCGTTTAAACACATACCAACAACGGCAGAAAAGAACTAATGTACCAACTAATCAAACTGCTTTTTAACTCTTGCCCCACGGTTGTTGGTGAGAACACCAACAACGGCATTCCCGGATAGGCTGCTGCTTTTAAACAAATACCAACAACGGCAGAAAAGATGTAAATGCCAATGCCCTGGTAGGTATGACGCAGAGCGGCTACACAGCATTTATGCTCAGCAGCTACAGGCCCAAAGCGCCCTTGTTTATTTTTAGTAAAGAACGCAGCCTTATTAACCAGCTAAGCCTAAGCTGGGGTGTACGAGCCATTTATTATGGCGAAGAAGAAAGCCTCGATGATATCTTTTTCGACCAGATAAACATCCTTAAAGAACGTGGCTTTATCAAAACCGGCGACATAGTAGTAAACACCGGCAGCACACCGTAGATTTGCATTTGCCTACCAATATAATTAAGGTTACACAGGTGGAGTAAAAGCTTACTGGCAAAATTATTCTGATCAACTTAGCGGGGCATTTTTGATGTTGTTTTACAGGTGATGATCTTTTTAACAAGTGAAACTATATGGCCTTGCGTAGTACTTTCACCATTTTGTGATGAAAGTACTTGCGGATATTTAGCAGGGTAGTTTATGTAAATATGGGTAACAATGAGGAGTTGATTCATGATATCATACCATCAGGATTTACTAAGTAGTTCCGAAGTAATACGTGGAAATTTTAGATGGTATTATACCGACCGTAAAGAGGCAGGACTATTTGGGATGTATAGTCGGATAAAAAATAGTTATCATTGTTTTTAAAAGATAAAACCGCTTTCTATATATTGTTAACCGGCGTAGGCAAAAATTAAATGCTGGCATATATTGATACTAAGCCAAGTCTGATTAATCGCTAACCTGGAGGATAAGGGTAAACCAACTTCCACCATTTTCTTTTCATCCACACCACAGCTTTTTCAATAATATTTCGTTTGCCGCT
>JAYWIB010000101.1:0-4733 GCA_043789265.1 Chitinophagaceae bacterium | reverse complement strand
TTGTAACTGTAAAAGACAATCCAAAAAAGCAGGATGGCTTTGCACTCCTGCTAAGAGTAATACTGTAGAAAATCCGGTTCCACACCTAGCCTTCATTTAAACGAACTGCATAATAATGTTGATACTTATCAGCAGCCATCTTCTGTTGCCATGCACTGCAGTAAATTGCTTGTGTTGATTTAGCCGACTGTACTTTTCTAAAAAAACATTTCCTCTAAATGTCAATTGGTTTTTGAAAGCACCTCCTTGAAATACTATTTACTGCACCAAAAAAATAGTTTATTGATTTACGTCTTCACCTGCTTTTAGCTTTTCAATCATTCGCTCTGTATTTGTTTTGTTGGTGGCATCCGGCGCCTGCGATAGGGCTGTGGTGGCATATTTCAGCGCCTCCTTAAAATTTCCTTCTGTACTCATTGCCCTTGCCATACCCATATTGGTGGTAAACGTGTTGGGAAATTTTTTATAATTCATTTTAAATACTTCGGCTGCTTCTTTAAATTTTTTGATTGTCTGCAGTTGCCTTCCGTATGCATGTACCTCTGCAATGCTGCCCAGCGGCAATGCATCTTTCATCAATGCATCCGCATCTGAAGCTTTGCCCATGGCATTTAGTATACGTGCCTTTGCAGTTAATGTTCTGAAATTTTTTTCGCCAACAAATACACCGTTAATGCTATAGTCGGCCCATTGCAGCGCTTCTTCCAGGTTTGTATTGTTATCTGCACACCAGTTGGCGGCTTGTACCCATGCTTTCCAGTCAAAGCCTTTATCTGTTCTCAGCTCCTTGCGAAAGGATGCCAGTTGATTTTTTACTACATCGGTTTCAACCTTAAACGGGAACATCCATTTTTCCCACTGCAATGAAATGACGGCACTGTTGGGTGTTTCATTTACAAATTCATATTTCAGCCATTCTGCACTTTTGTCCATCACCTGCTGTTTTATTGTTACCCTCAGTGCATCTTCATCTTCTTTATAAAAATAACTTCCCCACGAACTGTTGTTATGCGAAAAAATAAGGATAGATTCTTCTGCACCCACAGCAATAAAAAATCCATACTTGCCTGCGGCCAGCTCTTTGCCTTCCACTTTTACAGCGGTGGTAAATTCTATCGTAGTATTTTCATTGGCACCTGCACGCCAGGGTGAAGCTTTGCTTGTGCCAAAGCCAGGGTCGGTAAATCCAAAAGGAACGAGTTGTCCCCAAATTTTTCCCTCTCTACCTTTCACGCCAGGCCTGTCATAATGAATGGTTATATCGGTAAGGCCAATTCTCTCGGCTATGGTTGCTTTTATATTACCACCGTCAGCTACTATAGTGAGTTGTGCAAAACAAAATAAATGCACCAGCAGTAAGCAGGTGGATATGAGTGAATATTTTTTCATGATTTTTTTTTATCTACCTAAAGTCAGCATTTCATTTTTATTAAAAAAACTGCATGTGATGAATGGCTGCAATATGTGAATAGCGGAAATAACCTGTTGCCCGAAAAAACTAAAAAGTTATTCCGTAATTTTTTTTGAAGAGCGTATCATTTCTCCATAGTTCATTTTTTTTGAAAGAGCCGTTACGGCCATGGCTATACGCTTTGTAAGGGTTTGCGGTGTTTTGGCTGCGTCTATCCATTTGCTGAAATACCGCTGGTGAGAAGGTGCAAGCGTATTAAAAAATTCAAGCGCCGGAGGTTCATCTTCCAGACATTCCATAAAATGTTGATTGAGCGTATAGGGTTCTTTGTCTTCTTCCAGTTGTACAAGTACCTCGGCGCCCCTGTTTTTTGCAAGCGCTTTTCTCAAAGCTGCATTCAATGGCAAAATGAAATCTCCATCACCCATTGGCAGCAGCGCAGTTTGCCTGATAAAATGACTGTCTAACTTTCCTTTTACCCTGAAGGAGATTTTGTTCCCTGGTTTTATTTGAGTTGCAATGGCTGCCGGTACAGCAATGTACGTCCAGCCGCTTTTTTCTCCGTGGTTGTCAAATTTTAATATAGTGGTGAAGAAGCCAATCATTTTTTATCATACAAATTTGCAATTTTTTACAGGTTCATCATCAGCCTTTCAATTTTGTGTGGCTATTTTTACAGCATGATAAAGTTCCGTAAAAAAATTACGCTTGCAATGCTGCTCCTTTGCAGTATCTCCGGCTATGCACAAAATAGCAATCGTGATTTCAGCATAGTGGATAAGTATGTGCAGTCCGTCGGCAGCCTGGATTCGGTTAACATGGGTACTATCAGCAATATCGTTACAAAAAAATTTCCTGATAACCTGGATAAAGTAAGAGCCATATTTGACTGGATTGCTTACAACATCAGTTTCGACTGCAAACTGTACCGGAGCAGCGGCAATGAAAAAATGGTAACGGATGATGTGCTTAAAAAAAGAAAAGCCAATGCAAATGGCTATGCAGCTTTGTTTCAGGATATGTGCAGCGTGGCAAAAATCCGCTGCCTTACGGTGGATGGTTATGTAAAAAGAAACACAGAAAGTATCAATGAAAAACCAGACGAATTAAACCATACCTGGGTGGTGGTACAGTTGGGAGAAACAACTGATCCCTGGAATTATATAGACCCTGCCTGGGGCAGCGGGTATACCGATGAACAGATGACTGTATTTACCAGACAATATAATGATGACTATTTTTTTGCTGACAAATTAATTTTTAATTACCAACATTTTCCCGACAATGGGGCCTGGCTTTTTGGGCCTGCCATAAAAAATCAAAAAGATTTTTTTTCGCTTCCGCTTGTGCTGGATGATGCATATGTATTTGGGTTGACTAATTTTTTACCTGCTGATGGATATGTAAAATCTAAATCCCGTACGCCTGTTCGCTTCAGCATTAAAATTAAATCAGGCCCGCCGGTCGAAATCGTTTCGGTGGTAACAGGAAAGGGTAAAAAAAAACTGGCTAAAACGGTGGATCATACTTTGCAAAACGGCGTGATAAGTTTTAGTTATAAGTTTACTGAAGAAGATATTTACCCCGTTTTTGTATTGATAAACAATAAACCCGTACTGGGCTACGTTATGGAAACTACAGAATAAATTGCAGGTTTTCCCCATACATGTGGGTAATATTTTTACCTGTAGTTTGTACTGATCATTATTATTGTGTAGCTTGGCTTACTCTTAAATATTTTCAATACCAAAACCAAATTTACAATGTCATTTATTTCAAGTTTCAGGGAATGGACCGCAGCCCACAATCCAAAATGGCTTGCGTTGATAAGAGTGGCGCTTGGCGCAGCTTTATTGCTGAGAGGAGTAAACTTTTTAGATAACACAGAAGAGTTAAGGGTGTCTATTGATGCAAGCGTATTTCAATCTTCCAGCGACTGGCTGGCACATGCCATACCCTGGATTCATATTGGCGGCGGCTTTTTAATCATCATCGGATTGTTTACACGTTTTGCATCGCTTATACAAATGCCGGTGTTGGTGGGTGCTGTATTTTTTATCAATTCTAAAAAAGGTTTTTTTACCACCGAAACGGATTTAAGCTATTCTATTATCATCATGCTTTTATTAATTGTATTTTTAATTGAGGGCAGTGGCTCCCTTTCTCTTGCCCAGTATTTCAGGGATGATGAACCTGCAGCAAATACAAATCCGCAATCTTCCTTAGACAGTTAAGTTTTTTCGATTATAATGTGAATACACAATTGCAACGGCCTGCAAACTTGCAGGCCGTTATTGTTTCATCACTTGTTTTTTATCTGCCATCTTATCCCGGTAAAAAATTTAGCTCCCTGCACCGCTGCAAAATTGTAAGAAGGATCAAATTCGTATTTATTAGGATTGGTATCAGCACGTGCCACTCCATTCCCGTCAAAATATTTTCCTCCTGGTTTGTTAAAGGGATCATCGGGGTGCAGCAGTGGATTTTCAGGAATAAAATTTAGCAGATTTTTTACACCGGCGTATATTTCAAATCCACCCTTCCACGATTTGGTTATTTGAAAATTCAGGATACTGTACAAAGGTGATGCTGCTGGCCTGAAATCATTTTCCACTACCGGCAATTGCATGGACCCATTGATACGGCCTGTAAAGTCAACCGCCACACCATATTTTGGCAGCCCATAACTGATGGCAAATGTGCCGGAAATTTTTGGCGCAAACAATTGCGGTGTTTTAATTAGTTTATTATCTGTATTTGTTTCCGCCTGGTATACATCCATCCAGGTGGCGCCTGCAATAATTTTTAATCCATTGGTAAAATTAAAATCTGTATTTAGTGTAATGCCTTTTGATACCGCATGCCCACGCAGGTTTTTATAAATTATTTTATTGGCATCCGTTAAAAAATCACCCACAATTCTGTTGGAGAAGTAAGTATAGAACGAACTTATATCCAGGTGTATAAAACCGGCACTGTGGCGGATAATGGTGCTGTAATTTATATTTCCATTCCAGGATTTTTCCGGCTTCAGCGCTTCAGTAATTACTACGTCTCTGGCGCCGGTAAGTGCAGCATGATCTTCTGTAAAAAGATTTACAACCCTGTACCCATTGCCACCACTAAGGCGGATGGTGTGATTGGCATTAGGGGCAAATTTTATACTTAACCTCGGTGTAAAAATATTGCCATGTTCGCTGTTATAATCGTACCGCATTCCTGCCAGCAAGGTCATTGTATTGTTCAGCGTTATTTCGTCCTGTACAAATATACCGGGCAGCAAACTGTGCCGCCCCTTGCCTGCAAGTGAAGCAACTGTATT
>JAYWIB010000100.1:0-4737 GCA_043789265.1 Chitinophagaceae bacterium | reverse complement strand
CTGATGCCTGATACGATGAACCTGCGTGGACACGAGTTTACCAAGATGGGCATTTTTGGTGCTATTATGGTTGGTCTGGCTGTAGGTACATTAATGAGCATCATTACAGAATATTATACGGCTATGGGCAAACGCCCCGTGCTGAGCATTATACGCCAAAGCGCTACCGGGCATGCCACCAATATTATTGGCGGACTGGCGGTAGGTATGGAAAGTACACTCCTGCCGATATTGGTACTTGCCGCAGGCATCTATGGTTCATATGCCTGTGCCGGTTTATATGGTGTGGCCATTGCCGCCGCAGGTATGATGGCTACCACTGCTATGCAGCTTGCCATTGATGCCTTTGGGCCCATTGCGGACAATGCAGGCGGTATTGCAGAAATGAGTGAACTGCCTAAAGAAGTTCGGGAAAAAACGGACATCCTGGATGCGGTGGGCAACACAACCGCCGCTACAGGTAAAGGTTTCGCCATTGCCTCTGCAGCATTAACCGCACTGGCTTTATTTGCAGCATTTGTAGGAATTGCAAAAATTGATGGTATTGATATTTACCATGCAGATGTACTGGCTGGTTTATTTGTTGGTGGGATGATTCCATTTATTTTTTCTTCGCTGGCAATACGTGCGGTAGGCGAAGCGGCGATGGCTATGGTGGAAGAAGTACGCAGGCAGTTCCGCACTATTCCAGGCATTATGGAAGGTACGGGCAAACCGGAGTATGATAAATGTGTGGCCATTTCCACACAGGCATCGCTTAAAAAAATGATGATGCCGGGAGCCATTGCTTTACTGTCTCCACTGATAATTGGTTTTGTGTTTGGACCCGAAGTGCTTGGTGGATTTTTGGCTGGTGCTACTGTCAGCGGTGTGCTGATGGGAATGTTTCAGAACAACGCAGGCGGTGCCTGGGACAATGCAAAAAAATCTTTTGAAAAAGGTGTTGAAATAAATGGCGAAATGCATTATAAAAAATCTGAACCCCATAAAGCTTCCGTTACCGGCGATACGGTGGGTGATCCATTTAAAGACACTTCCGGCCCTTCCATGAATATTCTTATTAAACTGATGAGTATTGTATCGCTGGTAATTGCACCAAGCATCGCAAAAATTCATGCTGATAAAATACAGGACAACCGTAAGGCACAGCTTGAAATACTCAACCGTATGAGCGGCAACACTGAAAGCGAAAAAAGATAATACCCTGATAAATAATTTGACCTTATTGCAACTGTTTTAAAATAATAAAAGTCTTTAAGGTCTAATCAAATACTTATAACCAAAAAGTCAGGATGTTTCTACATCGTGGCTTTTTTATGTCCATTGCGGCCACCTTCCCCGGCTTTTTAGATGGCGTTATTGATGTTACCGCCAACAACCGTACTGTTCAAGCAAGTCCACTGCTTCCATCTCCCCCAATTTCTGCAATTTGCAATACTGACTTTCAAATTTTTTTTCTCAATATTTCCCTGAGATAAATTTATTTCTATTTTCCATTTGTTTTTTATCTTTACTTACGAAACAAATCGTATTATGACCATTAATAAAAGTAATAAGCCTACAGAAAGTGAACTGGAGATACTGCAGGTACTCTGGCAAAAGCAGTCTGCTACTGTAAGGGAGGTGCATGAAGAAATTTTAAAACACAAAGATGCAGGCTACACCACCACACTTAAGCTGATGCAGATAATGTTTGAAAAAGGTTCGGTAACAAGGGACAGCAGCAGCAAAACACATATCTATCAGCCGGCAGTTACTAAACAAAAAACGCAGGCGCTGTTTCTAAATAAAATGATTGATTCTCTTTTTTCAGGTTCATCGGCACAGTTGGTAATGCAGGCATTGGGCAATCATAAAGCTTCAAAAAAAGAACTGGAGGAAATAAGCAGTTTTCTACAAAGCATCCGTTAGAAAATAATTTGTTCTGTTATGTCAATCGCTTTTTTGAATAACACTATTTTTTTACTGTCGCTGGGGTGGGCTATTGTCAACAGCCTTTGGCAGGCGGGGTTTTTATGGGTAGTGTTTAAAACATTTAACAGGTCTTCAAAAAAATCACCTGCTTTGTTTAAGTATACGCTTAGTCTGTTTTTTTTCTTTCTGTCATTTGCCTGGTTTATTTATACACTTGCACAAAACTATTTTTATCTCCAGATCAATACCTTAAATGTCTTCGATTTTTTAGGTTTAAAAAAATCGGTGCTGCTCCGGCAAATTAATATTGCCCTTCCCTTTTTGTCAGTAATATACCTTGCAGTTGTTTTTAAAATGCTGGGCAAATTTTGTGTGGGCTACTGCAAAGTGGCCCGCCTGAAAAAAAGCAGTCTGGTAAAAGCGCCCGTTGACATACGTTTGTTTACAGCCCGGCTTGCCATTCACATGAACCTTAAAAAGCTGGTAGTGGTATGGCTGTCTGATAAAGTGGATGTGCCAGCTGTAATTGGTTTTGTAAAGCCCGTGATATTGTTGCCTGCCGCCATTGTAAACCAACTTTCCATTCAGCAAATGGAAGCGGTGCTCCTGCATGAAATGGCGCATATAAAACGAAATGATTTTTTAGTAAACTTGCTGCAATCATTAATTGAGTGCCTGCTTTTTTTCAATCCTTTTAGTATTGCTTTAAGTAAAGCGGCCCGTCAGCAAAGAGAAAATTGCTGCGACGACTGGATAGTGAATCACCAGTACAACCTGCATGATTACGCAGGCGCTTTGCTGGTGCTGGAGAAAAACCGCTACCAGCAGCTTGCCCTTGCCATGGCTGCTACCAATAACAAAAAGCAGTTGCTTGTAAGAATAAAAAGATTGTTTGCGGCAGTACCGCAAACGGATTTTAATGTATTCCAAAAAATACAAATAGGGTTTGTAATGTTTGTAATGAGTATGTGCATTGCAATTGCATTTCCTGTATTAAAACAATCGAAAGCCATCAGCGTGGCTGATGGACATTTAACGTCAAAAAAAATTAAAGTAAATAGTCAACCTCATCTTATTGCTTATTCTTTTAAAGAAGAAAAATATTTAACCAATGCAGGCAGCACGGAAAAGAGTTTGGTTAAAAATATACCTTTAAACAAGATATCGAAGCCTGCAGCCAGTCCGGGTAGTGCAGAAAAAATAACTGCAGAGTTACCTGAAGAAACAGCATACACTGATGCATTGATTAATGAGGAGTTGCTTATAATGCCGGAGGTGCAGGCAATTGCAAAAACTATCTCAGAAAAAGAAGAGACAGCAGCCCGCCAATCTTTAATCGTAAAAGTGGAGGAAGAGCAGTCCGGTAATAAAGAAAAGAAAGTGTATTATCTTGAATTAACCAGCCAGAATGGCACCAGCATTACAAAGCCCCTGATTATCGTCAACAAAACTTATCCATCCAAAAAAGTTATTCCTTCCAAAAGAAAAAACCAACCGATGAAGATAAAAACAGCGACTGGTAAAATAACTTCCTGAGCCTTTTTCTTTTATTGAACATGATTAAAAAACAAAAGTCCCGATAGAAATCAGGACTTTGTTTACGAACCAAATTGGTTCTGTAACCCCCAAAGAAAACATCTTGTTTACCAAGCACAAGCGTTATATCCCTGAGGTTTGGTATTAAACGCCGTCTGCGTGTTATTATTTTATTGACATCATAATTTCCAATGATATTTTTTAAAACGCTACAGCTGGTTCTGAGGCTTTTAATATTTCTTTATTCTTTTGTCAAAATTTTCTTCCACTCTTACCGGTACCAGCAGCCAGAATGAAGGAGCCGGCTGCAACTGTTTGCCAAAGGCCGCTTTGTTGAGCTCATACATTTTGGCTCTTCCATTGCTTTTCGTTTTAAATAGTTGTATCAATTTCGTTTTCATAATGGGTAATTTTTGGGGTTATATTAATAAGGTCAGAAATTAAGGGAGGCCATTTTGAAACCCAATTATTTTAAAACAACCTCCCGGTTAATTGTGCTGTGCCTGGTTTAGCTTTTTTAAAGTTTTACATATCTACATTGTTTTTATTAGGCGACCCTGCCTTATTCTTCGATTTCTATCAAGTGAAAAAAATTAGGACTCAGGATAATTATCATGCTGGCATTTTAATAAGAGTTTTAATGGCTGTTATTCTTATTTGCTATCTATACTTCCCATTCTGTGCCAAGAAATCAACCTGCTTAAAATCAACTCACTAAGTAAAATATCTTAGACCAAGTTCTCCACCGAACGGAATTAAATTTTATAAATGGGAATTGCGGCAGTCAGTTTTGAGGCTGCAATAGTTTTTAAAATGTGGATGTGGATACCGACCATACATACTAAATAGTCCAAACTCTTTTCTCTCAGCGTAATAACTACTAACATTTACACATAGGCCCTCCGTATACTTAAATAAAACAAGATGGTATAAGTTCAGCCGGCAAGTTTTTGCCTTATTAATATCAATTAAAATTTACCTGGCCAATTACCAATGCGTTGATGTCTCTAAATAATTAGTAGCTACAATCTGAAAGGTTTGCCACAGTCGGGGCGATTTAACCGACGGGAGTGAAGAAAAAACTTTTCTCGTTTCTATACATTGCACACATTAACATACATAATTATCTGCCATAATTTCATCCCGGAAAAGATGGGCAAGAACTGTTTATTGAAAGATGCATTACATTTCCTCCTAAATAATTCGCAATAGATATAACATTCCTACATGCAGACAATCTAACGAAATTAATAAGTAATTAAAATTTGTAAACAATTTAAAATGAGT
>JAYWIB010000099.1:0-4740 GCA_043789265.1 Chitinophagaceae bacterium | reverse complement strand
TGTGGCGGTAAGTGCAAAATTTTTTCTGTACAATACATTCAGCATTTTATTGTTGAATACCGGCTTGTAAAATAGTGGCGGCATGGTGTAATGGATGGCGGCATAGTGTTTACCTGCGGCATATGCCTCCAGTGCATCTGTACAGGCATCTATCTGGCTAAGTGAAATATCTTCGCTTACAAAAGAAAACCCGCCAAACGGTGCCGAAAAAGGGGTATATATTTCATTGTCTTTTACACCCGCCATCAATCCCATTCTGTACTTGCTGTCTTTAAAAAGAAGAAAAAGCAACTGCTCACACCTTGCCTGGTTCAGCAATCCGAAATCAGCCGTATTGAATACATGATATGGCGCAGGAAAAAGATTTTTATAAAGGGCTGCATCAGCTTCTATTATTTCCATTGCGCTGCAAAAATTTTATACGTGTCCATATCCCGTATATAATCCTCTTCTTCATATTTTTCGGATGCCAGTACCAGGCAGATGGCACCGGAAGAAAAATTTAATAATTCACGCCAGATGCCCGGCACTATGTGCAGTCCGATATAAGGCCTGTCCAGGTGAATTATTTTTTTATTAAAGCCATCATCAATCAGCACATCAAAAGAACCACTGAGTGCCATAATAAATGATGCTAATTTTTTATGCCCGTGCCCTCCCCGCTCAGCACCACCGGGTACATCGTATAAATAATACACCCGCTTTATAGCAAAGGGGATATGTTGAAAATTTTGCAATGCAGTAATACTGCCTGCCGCATTGTGTACTTTGGGCAGGTGTACAATATTGCAATCGTATACAGAAGTTTTATTCAACCCGACTGCTTAAAAATTCATTGTAGTCTCTTATATAATCTTTTTCATCGTACTGGGTAGATGATAAAACCAGCACTACCGAATTGGTGGAAAAATTATCCATATGCCGCCACACGCCATTGGGAATGTATAAGCCGTAATAAGATCTGTTCAGGTGAAATCTTTTTTCTGCCGTGCCGTCATGTACAATTACATCAAAACTTCCTGATAATGCCAGCACCATTTCCTGCTGTTTTTTAAAAGCATGTCCACCCCTCGTTTGCCCGCCTGGCACATCATATATCCAGTACACCCTTTCAATGTTGAAAGGCACATGCTGCTGTTCTTCAATAAAAGAGAGGTTGCCCCGGGGATCGGGTATTACAGGCAATTCAATAAGCTGGATGTCTTTTATTTTCATGTGTACTGCTGGCATCGCAAAGCAAACAACGGAAACTTTTTAACCACCAATTAATTTTTTAAAAAAACTTTTTACAGACATGTTTCTTTTGCTGTCTTCAGTAGTATATCCGTAGCCGTATCCATAGCCGTATCCATAGCCTTTTCCATAGCCGTAGCCAAGAATTTTTTTATGCTGAATGCCATTAAAAACAAGGTTGATATTGGGTAAACTTTTCTTTTGATTGATATCATTTATCAGGTTAAGAAAAGCCTGGCTTGTATAATTGTGCCTGATTATAAATATCGTAGCGTCTGCTAATGACGCCAAAATTTTAGCATCTGTAACTGCAGCCACTGGAGGAGAGTCAATTACTATGTAATCGAAATGCTGTTTTAAATAAGTTATCAGTTCATTTAGTTTTGTACCTGTTATTAATTCAGCGGGGTTTGGCGGGGTAGGCCCGGAAGGTATTATTGAAAGATGTTCAATACTTGGATGGGGCTTGATAATATCCTGAATGGATGCGTTTCCGATAAGGTAATTACTCAATCCCGGATCTCTTGGTATGCCCATGGGCTTGCTGATTTTTGGTTTGCGTAAATCAAATTCAAGCAGGGCTACCCTGTCGCCTGTAAGGCTTAAACTTACGGCGGCATTGATGGCTATAAAACTTTTTCCTTCTTTAGGAATGGAGGAGGTTGTCAAAATAACTTTACACCTGTCTTTAGAGTTGGCAGTAATGTAATTGATGTTTGTGCGTAGCTCCCTGAATTGTTCTGCAATAAGCGAACGCTTACCTGCGCCCACTACCACAGGTTCATTTATACGGTGCGGTTCAAATATAAGTTCGGATATAACAGGCAGTGATAAGGCATTTTCTATCTGCGACCGAAACAAAATCCGCTTGGATGAAAACTCTTTTAAATAAATATAAACGAACACAATTAATAAGGCAGCTAATACACCTATGGTATAATTGCGTTTTGGCACAGGATATATCAATCCGGCAGATTCTGCATTTTCAATAATTCTGTAATTGGGTACAATGGCGGCGGCAGCGATGGCAGACTCTTCTCTTTTTTGTAAAAGAAAAGTATAAATGGCATTTTTTATACTTTGTTGCCTGCTGATATCAAGCAGTTTTCTTTCCTTGAGTGGAATGCCTTTAAGGCTTGTAGTGAAATCATTATTTTCTGCCTGCAGCCTGTTACGTTTTGCTACCAGGCTTATTCTTAAATTTTTAATACTGGATAAAATACTCGGTTTTAATTTACTAATTAATTCTTCATACACTTCAATCTGTGGATTTTTACTGCCGGAAAGTTGCCGGGTTTTCTCCAGTTCAAATTCAGTTTGATAAAGCTGTGTGAGCAAACTCGTAAGCACCTGGTCGGTAATGCCGATCGTTGCAGGTATGGCAGTTTTGTCGTTGTTTCTATTAGTTATGTATTGTTCAATCTGCTTCATTACATCCAGCTCCACTTCTATTTCACCTATTCTTGTATCTGATTCTTTCAATTTAGTTAAGTACAATTCTCCTTCGCCGCTTAGGTTTACAATACCCTGGCTAGATTTAAATTTTTCAATATTGTTTTCTACCCCGTTTAATTCATCTTCTATTAAACGAAGCCTGTCATCCAGAAACCTGCGTGTATTTTGATAAATAATTCCTTTATAATTTACGGTAGAGCTGCCGTACAACTGCACCAGGTTGGTAAGTACATCCACGGCTCTTGAAGGAACTACATCGGAATAACTGATGTCAACAATAGAAGAACCTTTTGAAAGCGGCGATACAGAAATAGCACCCTTCATAGCGCCGGCTGCTGTACTTACCGGTTGGATGCTGATTGAAATTTTTTCCAGCTTTTGCACTTCGGTGTACTCTTTATTTATTCTCCAGCGAATGTTGCCAAAGCTGGCCGCTATCAAGGTATCAATGGGATAAAGTACGCCATTAAATCTTACCTTATTGCCTGCCAGTTGCGCCTCACCACCTGTATAAGATTTTATGGCGTCTGGATTTTCCAGTTCCAGGTAAAAAGGAATATTGTCGTAATACTGGGACACACGTATGCGTCCCTGCACAGAATAAGAGATGTTCAACTGTAATTTGGAAGCCACTTTTGCCAGCAGATCTTTAGAGGTAAGTATCTGCATTTCCCTCTCTGTTTCGGCAGTGGCATTTTTGTATTCAAAGCGAAAAATTTCCTGCAGGTTGGCGCTTTTTTGCTGGGTTTCATCATTCACCACTATCCTTGCTTTGGCCACATATACCGGCAGTTGATAGCGCAGGTAAATACGAGCACCCAGTATACCCAGCAATACGGCAATTACAATAAGCGGCCAAAAAGGCAATAGCCTGTACAACAGCCGTTGTATCTGTTCGCCCTGATCAAGCGCATCTTCCTTTACAATATTTTCCTGGTTTGCATTAGCCATGCTGGTAAATGTATTGATTAATTATTTCCGCAGGTTGATAAGGGTAAGTATAAGAGAAAATCCTACTGCAGCGATACTCAGGTATTGCAAACTGCCATTGCGGCTGATGAACTTTGAATTAACAGGTTCAACATAAATGACATCATTTGTTTTCAGATAAAAAAATGGAGAATTGAAAATGTCTTTAGACAAAAGATTTAAACGGCCCACGCTTCTCTTTCCCTGTTCTTCCCTTACCACCAGCACATTTTCTCTGCGCCCCAGGGTAGTTAAATCTTTTGCTGCACTTATAGCATCCAGTATCGTGGTGCGTTCAGTTATCATCTGAAATTTGCCGGGGCTGGCCACCTCGCCTAATACCGAAAAACTATAGTTTAAAAACCGCACATTCACCACAGGATTTTTTGTATAATCCTTTAATAAATCTGTGAGCAGGTTTTCAAGCTGAATTCTTGTTAACCCTTCGGCTTTAATTTTACCAATAAGCGGAAACTTTATATTGCCATCGGCCTCTACCAGGTATCCGGTAGCCGGGCTGGCAGATGTGGCACCTGCCTGAATTGTATTAGTTGCGCCATTAAAAATAGTAAGATCATTTACATTGCTGCCTGCAAAAATTATAGAAAGCTGATCATTTTTTTGAATGATGTTTTCAAAATCGGTGGCTGCTACCCGGATTTTTGCCATCACTGTACTGTCTGTTAAATCATTAAAATAAATTACTTTTTTAGAGGAGATACAGGAAGACAAGGTAATTGCGTATAAAAAAGAAAGCCGCAAAAAATATAGAATATACGATTTTTGTTTTAGCATCGGAAGGGTGTATGTTTAATCATTTTTAAGAAGGAAATTGTTGGCAAAATTTAGAAGGTTATCCTGCTGCTCCTAATTAAAATTTCATGGCTTCGCCACTCTCAGTCACATGCCAGTGAAGAGATAAAAATTATCAGCAACCTTAAATGGCATGAAACCAATGCCCGGAATAATAAAATCTTTTATGTATTACCTGCAATATCTATTGATACATGTAAACAAATAACTATAAAGGGTTATTTTATTTTGGAGGCAAAAATAGCTTTTTTTAGCATGATTAACCATAAA
>JAYWIB010000098.1:0-4742 GCA_043789265.1 Chitinophagaceae bacterium | reverse complement strand
AACCATGGCATTTTTTTTTGTATTGAACACATTAAACAAGCAAATTTTCATACACTTTCATCACGCTTTCTGCATAAGATTGTATGGTAAATTTTTGTGCCTGCTGCATACCTTTTATTTTTAGTTCATCTGCCAATTGTGGATTTGTACTTATAGCAAGCATGTGTGCTGCCAGTGTTGCAGTATCATGCGGTGCAAAATACAATGCAGCATCGCCACCTACTTCAGGCAGGCAGGATGCATTGCTGCTGATAACTGGCAGTCCGCTCCACAAGGCTTCCAGCAAGGGAGCGCCAAAGCCTTCAAAAATGGAAGGATAAATTAATGCCAGCGCCTGCTGATAAATTGCCGGAAAATCGGCAGCGGTGGTAAAAGATAATTCTTTTGATGCAGGCATTTCATTCAGCAATATCATCCGGTGTGCCAGCCCGTTTGCCGCAAGCAATTGCTTCGCTGCTTCTTTTTCTTTTTTGCCATTGCCAATTACTACAAGGGGAATATCCATTTTATCTTTCAGCAAAATCATTGCTTTACAAATGGCAATTAAATTTTTTCGGGGAGCAATGGAACTCACAAACAAAAAATAAATATCCGGCAACTGGTATCTTTTTTTTACTGCAGCTTTTTCTGCAGCATCCACCACCCGCTGAAAAATGGGATTACAGCTTTGATAGCAAATAAAGATTTTTTCGGGAGGCACTTTATAAAAATGAACCAGGTCATTTTTTGTTTGCTCACTTATAGCAATTACTGCATCCGCAATGCGGCAGGCGTATTTTATTTTCCAGCGGTGTACATAGCGTTCATCAAAATGATAGGTTTCTGGAAAGCGTTCAAAAATTACATCATGCACTGTTACCACCGTCTTTATGCCTGTGTGCTGAATGCCGTTGGGCAGCTCGTTGCTTACGCCATGATAAATGTCAGGAGCGGCTGCAGCAATGGCTTTTACCATACCATACCTGCGCCACAATGCCGGCATTTTTTTATAAAAAAAACCAGCAGGAGAAATTACTGCAACACCTGGCAATGCAGCAGCATTGAACAGGCTGGTTTGCTTTGGTGCAAACAATGTATGCCGGTGGCCGGGATAATATTGTGTAAAAATGGCCAGCAGCGAACGGATATAATTACCCAGGCCGGTTTTGTTTTGAAACGCCCTTTTACCATCATAACCAATGTGCATATATTTCAATAATTATTAGTTGCAAGATATGTAATAGCGGTTCATTTTTTATTGGGCTTATTGATGGGTGCATTTATCACTAAAAAAAAGTGCAACAATTAATTGCATGCAGACGATGTTTGCAAAATGGTAAACCTGCGTTTTATATTTCTATAAAATAATGCAGGGTATTGCCGTGTTAGACGATGCATTTTTAAATAGATATCTGCATTTTTGCCAATCATTGCACAGCCAGCTTTTTACAGCCCTCTTTACTTTGTATATTGCAAGGCTCTTTAAAACAAGCAATAAAATAATGGAACTGAAAGCAATGATTGAAGCAGCCTGGGCCAGCCGGGAATTATTAAAAGAAAATAGGTATGCAGATGCAGTAAGAAATCTGATTGAAGAAGTGGATAAAGGAAGGCTGCGTACGGCCTCGCCTGAAGGAGATAACTGGGTGGTAAATGAATGGGTAAAGCAGGGCATACTCATGTACTTTGCCATACAGCAAATGGAAACACACAGCTTGCCGCCGTTTGAATTTTATGATAAGATGAAATTAAAAAGCGGCTATGCGGCACTGGGAGTAAGGGCGGTGCCGCATGCAGTGGCAAGGTATGGCGCTTACCTGGCAAAAAATGTAGTACTAATGCCGAGTTACGTAAACATTGGTGCGTATGTAGATGAAGGCACTATGGTGGATACATGGGCTACTGTAGGCAGTTGTGCGCAGATTGGCAAAGGCGTACACCTGAGTGGTGGCGTGGGTATTGGTGGTGTGCTGGAGCCGCTGCAGGCTTCGCCGGTAATTATTGAAGACGGCGCTTTTATCGGCAGCAGGTGCATAGTGGTGGAAGGTGTACGGGTAGAAAAAGAAGCCGTGCTGGGCGCCAATGTAGTGCTTACACAATCCACGAAAATTATTGATGTAAGCGGCAGCGAACCAATAGAAATGAAAGGCCGTGTGCCTGCAGGCAGTGTGGTGATACCCGGCTCATACAACAAAAAATTTGCGGCGGGTGAGTATGGTGTAGGCTGTGCATTGATTATTGGCAAACGCAAAGCAAGCACAGATTTAAAAACAAGCCTGAACGATGCATTGAGAGATTTTAATGTGAGTGTGTGAGGGGGAGAAAGTTGAAGGTTTAAGGTTTAAAGTTGAAGGTTTAAAGTTGAAGGTTGAAAGTTTATGGTTTGAAGGTTGAGGGTTAAGGTTTAAGTTTTGAGGGTTTGAGTTTTAAATTTGTACTTGACTAAATAAGTTTATTGTTTTTGTTTGCAATTGTTTGATAATATTTCTAATTGAAAATTGAGAATTGAAAATTGAAAATTGATATTTGACTATTGACTATTTCCAAATTGACTATTGACAATTGACCATTTTCCATTGACGATTCACCATTCTCCCATTCACCATTGACCATTCACCATTGCCCATTCAACATTGACGATCACCATTCACCCATTCACCATTCACCATAGATGAATAAAACGCTTTCACATAAAATATCGGCAGCAGGTTTTATGATAACTTTTGTGGGTGCACTGCTGTTTTCCACCAAAGCAGTGATTGTAAAAAAAGCATTTGCTGATACCAGTATTGATGCACTTAGCTTGCTTACGCTCCGTATGCTTTGCTCGCTGCCCTTTTATATTTTTATGCTGCTGTATACAAGCAGGCGTACAAACATTCCCACACTTTCCACGGCACAATGGATACAAATAATGGTGTTGGGTATTTTTGGTTATTACCTCAGCAGCTTTCTCGATTTTGAAGGCCTGCAGTATATTTCAGCCGGCCTGGAAAGATTGATTCTTTTTCTGTATCCAACTTTTGTAGTGCTTATCAATGGAATATATTTAAAACAAAAAATAGCTGCGGTGCAAAAGTGGGCGCTGGCACTTACCTATGCAGGCATTTGTATAGCGTATACAAGCGAGCTGTATACGGATGCACACAATCCAAATTTTTACTGGGGCAGTTTTCTTATTTTTTTATGCTCCGTAACCTTTGCATTTTACATTGCGGGCAGCGGCAGGCTCATTCCTTATACAGGCGCATCCAGGTTTACAGCATATGCCATGCTTGCTTCCACTGCCGGGGTATTTATACATTTTGTATGGAGAAACAACTGGCAGCCCCTGCAGCATGCTACAGGCAGTGTGTGGCTTTATGGATTACTGCTGGCTGTGGTGGCCACCGTTATTCCTTCTTTTTTAATTTCCGGCGGCACCAAAAAAATTGGATCCAGCAATGTTGCTATCATATCCAGCATTGGCCCGGTAAGCACCGTGGCACAGGCTCATTTTATACTGGGCGAAAAAATTTCGGCAGCACAAATTACAGGCACCCTGCTGGTAATTGCAGGCGTATTACTGATAAGCGTAAAAAGAAAAGAAACTGTTTTATAATTTGTTGGCAGAAATATTTTTGTATCTATATTTGCAGCCCTGAATCAGGTTTAAGGTTTCAAGTTTCAAGTTTAAGGTTGTGCAATGCCTACTATAAAAATTTAAACATTTTGAACTTTAAACATACAATGCCCAGGTGGCGAAATTGGTAGACGCACTGTGTTCAGGTCGCAGCGTTCGCAAGGATGTGCTGGTTCGAATCCAGTCCTGGGCACTCAGGCCTCTCAAGATGTTGAGGGGCTTTTTTATTTATTTCAAGCAAAGCCTTTTTGCCGGGCAGTGAGCATGGCCAATGAATGGAATGCCGGGTGATAAAAAGAACCAGATAATATTGTAATCCCATTCTTAGAATTATTTAACTCCAAGTACTTGGCTATGCTAATCGTTCATTTAAAGACGTTGTTTGGAAAAGGCTTATGGATGCACCAACGCTCTAATGGACTTCTATTTACAATCTTTTGCTATACACGCCAATTTGTTAATACCATACCAGGCGCTCCTAACTATTTTGCCAAATACATCTAGAGAATTCCACCAATTGTCTAATTTTTTACAGACATAACATTCTAACCGGGGAGGTGGCTCAACAGTTGCGCTACTACTTACCATTATTGCTCCTGCAACGAGCCAAACTATTACTACTATGGCTACAATTAAAACTACCATAATTAAAGGATTTAATAATTAAAGGAATTATGATTAAAAATATAAAAATAACATATACAAAATTAGAAATTCATTAGCTTTATTTCCATGCGCCTTGGCTCGTGACACATGAACCAATTTGCGCCTTGGCTAAGGCCGTTTTTGGTGTTCTCACCAACAACTGAAGCCTCGCCAGATGAATTGCTTCTGTCACGGCGGGGTTTTCGCTAGCATACTCTCATAAAATCATAAAAGAATTTGCAGCGAAACCCCGACGCTGAAAAGCGCCTGCATCACCATTCATCCAATGCATGTATTTGCTACCTTCATATAATGGCAATAAAACCCAGGCACAGCGATACATTTTCTACTTATTTCATCACGTTTACTTGTGCTGAATGGCTACCTCTGTTTAAAATTACAAACAGCTACGATTTAGTGTACAAGTGGTTTGCGGTTGTAAAACAAAAATACAATGCAGATGTAGTGGCTTATGTCATCATGCCCAATCACCTGC
>JAYWIB010000097.1:0-4754 GCA_043789265.1 Chitinophagaceae bacterium | reverse complement strand
GCGTGGATGTACAGGCTGCAGAGTTTTTCCAATACCGTTACTGAATAGTTTGCCTGCTCGTAGCTGCGCAGGTTTTCCATTTTTTCTATGGCCAAATCCTGCCGGTTTAATGCCAGCAGAATATTGGCTTCCTGCTCTGCAATGGTGCCGTCACGCAATAAAGATTCATCTATTGCTTTGCTGATGGTGGTGAATTTTTTATAGAGCGCTTCTTTATCATAGCGGGCATCGGCAGCCCTGCTCATCATGTTGTTCAGCACTACATCTATTTCCATTGCAGAAATAAAAGTGTACTTGTCTTCCTTTGTTTCCTGCCGGTTGCTGAATTTATAAAACTGATCGCCATAGCACTGGTAAGCGCCCCAGGTATTGGTGGCTGGATAACTTTCAAAACAGGCGCTCCGTGCCGCTTTTACTGCTTCGCTGAAAGTGCCGCCGGCAAACATTTCTGTATAAAATTTTTCTGCAAACAGCAGTGCTGCTGCATCATCTACCGCCCAGCCGGCAGCAATCACCGCCTTTACACCCATCTCTATCAACTGCACGCCAATGCTGGCTGCTCTTTTATAATGCTGCTGCATTTTTCTTTCATTATCGCCATCTGTTTTACCCAAAAAACAACAGTTTACAAATACAAATTCAGGCACCTGGCTCATCTGGTTTATTTCCCTGGTGGTTAAAAAAATATTGTTGCCAATTACCATTCCTGCTTCTTCAGGTGAAGCTGTATTAAATGTACCATGACCGGCCAGGTGAATGATTTTATATTCATCGCTGAACAATGCCTGTATGGTGCTGGTAAATGGCTGATGTATAACACTGGTTACCGCATATTCTGTAGTTTCCGAAATAATGGAAGCCACCATCTTTGCTTCTTCTGCTGCGCCGGGTAACTGGTTTACAAAGCCGTCTAAATCCGGATCGCCAATTACAAGGGCATTGTTTTTATACGATCGTTTTATTTGTGTGCGGTAGTCAGCCGTGGCAAGCTGGCGTATCATTCCTGAATTTACACACAATGGCTTTTTTTGTGTGGCCATATCCTGCAATAATTCCCAGGGATATGCAGCGGTGTCTTTATCCAGCTTCCATAAAATATTGTACTGGTTGCGGACGGCATCTTTAAAATCATTGGGTATTAATAATTCAAAAATTGTTTTAGCAAGGCTTTCCGTCCATTGATTGTTATCCGATACTTCATCAATAAATGCCTGTATAATTACCGGGTTGCTGTCCAGATTGCGGATTTCTTCTCTTGCCGATCCTGTAGAAGCAGTAAACTTTAAAACTCTTGGTGGTGGCGGCTTTGGAGACGATGCTCTTGGCTTGCCCGGCACTGTGGCTGTGTCTGCTGCAATGAGTACAGGCTTTTCCAGGCTTACCGATACCCGCTGCCACCAGTCCTGCTGATCATCCAAAGGAACACGCTTTCTTATACCCGGTACTTTTTTAATGCGGTTGCTTGATAACACAATATTCAGGTGCTGATCTGCTTCCAGCTTTTGCAAAATATAATATGCCTGCAGGGCCCTGTCTTCATATAGTTCTATAAACTCAATGTGTTCAATTTGTTTGAGCGAATCATTCTGCAGGCCATCAATATTTTCGTTTGCTTTTTTTACACCAAGGATAATAGATTTAATAGAACTTTCGATGCTGAGGCCACCATAGCCGCAGCCCACCAGCAATGCAGTAATGCCCAGGCCTTTTTTAAAAATGAGTGCGTAATCTTCCGGATTGGTTTCGGCAAACTCTCTCAGCTCCAGCAAAAATTTACTTACACCCTGTGTGATGCTCAGCTCCAGTTGATAGCCATTCAGTTCACCAGCTTCGCCCAAACCCACTATTACCGCACCTTTTGGAGAAGTGGCCTTGCTCAGAAAAACTTCGTTGCTGCCAATGCGGCCCGGATAAATGCCGAGGGCATGTTTTTGTTTTAGCATGCCTTTCAGGTGACTGTCCAGCACCGACTCGGCACTCATGATACCATCTTTAAAAAAATGGCCGATAAGCAATGGATACAAAGCATAGCTTAAATCGCCGCTGCTCATACTTGTTTTTAGTGGTGTTACAGTAGCAGGAGCATCATCAGCAGGATTGATACCCAATGCAATTTTTTCTATATTGCCTGCATGCACAGGCACCATTTCATACACGGGGTTATCCGTCAGTTGCAGGCCACCCCTGATGGCGGCAGGTTTTTTATTGAGCCTGCTGGTAACTCCAGTTTTCAGCAAATCATTAAAGGCTGCAAAAAGTCCGTCTTCATTGGCCAATTCGCCATGCACTGTATTGCAGTAATACAGACCGCCGTCTCTTTCCTTTAAAGCAGCAGGGATGCCACTTTCCCAGGTTACACTACCATCGCCTTCGGGAGTACTTTTAAAAATAATTTTATTACGGCTACCCGTTTTATCAATTACATAAGTGGCCGTGGTTTGCGGTGATTTACCTGCTATATAAATGATGTTTTTGTAATCAATATTTTGTTGGTTTTTTACAATATTGTTACGGAAACTTGTAAAGCCGTCAATGATGTCTTTGGATGGCAGGGTTCCAATATTTTCACTGCTCTCTATCATTTCTTTCCACACAGCAGGATCAGCGAAATCATACGGTGAAGTATTCAATGGCAGCAGGTTATACAGGCCGGGACATTGAGCAAATATTTTAAGCAAGTCTTTTTTATCATGTTTTAAATCAAGCGTGCTAAGCTTGCTGATATTGCCGCCCCTGCCCGTAAACGTTTCGGGTATTAAATATGAACCTCCCAGGGGCACCCCAAGAAAGAGTGCTTTAAAACCATCGCTGGTATTGAGTTTTGGCCATTGAGTACCATTCATTATAAATTCACGAAACAGTACACCGCCCATGCTGTGTGCAATTACTTTTATGGGTTGTTTATTGGCAAGCAATGCTCCCACAAGGTTGTCAAACTTTTTTGCTTCGTCGCTTACAGGCCTGCGCCAGTCATAGGCAAAGGTTACCACATCATATTCATTCAGGAGATAAATCGCCAGTTTTTTATATCCGCTTCCCATCAGCGATTGAGCAGTAATATCTTTTGCAGCAATATCAAGCTTTATCAAATCTCCTTTTATAAACCGCCACATATCTACCCATATTCTTTCATTGTCTTTATAGAGGTTGGAGCCCATTATTCCGGGAATGATAATGACCACTGGTTTTTTTCCACTTACTTTTCCAGCCTCAAATTTTACTTCGCCTGCAATAAACGGCAGCAGTGCATTTCGGTTGGCATCTGCGATGTCTGCATCCTGCAATCTTTTAAAACCCGGTATCATTTCTTCTTCGCCTGCGGCAATGGCTCTTGCCATGGCTTCCTGCGAATTTTTATTGCGGAAGTAATGAATGTGATCAGTTTCTTTCCCGTCATCCATAAAAAAATACACGGCATTTTTTCGGGGGCTGCCAAAATACATGGACCATGTATCCACCACCATATCATTCTTGCGGCGGAAATACAATTTGGTTACAATTACCAGCAGTGCTTTTAACTGCAGGTGGATGGTGCAGTTACCGGATAAAATAATGAGCGGCGATTTTAAAACATTGGCCTGGTTGTTCAATGTTTTTACCAGCGGCGAGCCGGGCACCATTGCTTCAAGGCCGGGCAGTACATCAATGTCTTCCTTACATGCAGCCACTTCTGCCAGCAATGCTTTTACACCGAGATAAACAGGATTGGCAGCCATACCTGTAGCCACACCAGTAAAATTTAAAAGTGTATTGAGGTAATGATCCAGCCTGCTGCTGAGTAGCGAAGTACCCATGGAAGGGCTGGCCACCCGTATGTATTTTTGAACAGTGATTTTTTTTTGCCGTGCAAGCGTGTTGATGATTTCAATATTGCTTAGATCATCTTTACGGGCTGCAAAGGGAGCCAGTTCTTCTTCAGTAAAACCAATGTTGTCATTGCTTATACTGAGTTTGGCAAGTATATCTCCCACAAGGCCGCCACGGCTGTGTGTAATTAAATGAAGAGAGATGCCATCGGGCAGCAGCTTCAGCAAATCAATGCAATTTTGCAAAGGCGAAACGGTGAGGGTTTTATGATCGAAGCCGAGTATTTTATCACCAAATTTATTCAGCAGGCTGTCCCACAGTCCATACTGCCTGTTATCCATCATAGCGCCGAAAGCACCGTCGGTACTGGAGTTGGTACCATGTATAAATAAAAGCCACGGTTTGCTTACATCGGTAATGCTTCCGGCATTTTGCTTACGAAATAATTTATCCATCAGGTAGAGCCCCGGCTGCGACTGCACTTTGTCTTCCAGTTTTTTTGCTATCTCTTTTACGGCATTGGTTGCAATATTTTTTTTTCGTGAAAAAAGATTAAAGACTTTTACTGACACATCCTGCAGTAAATTTCTGTCGGTGGTGGATTGCAGCGTGCCGGGTATTTCAAACCCATCCTCACCTGCTGATCTTTTTACAGCCGTTCCAAAAATTTCATGAAATTCATCTGCGTTGCCTATCCAGGTGCTGTCGTCATCAAACTTTAATTCCACTATATCTTCCTTGTCTTTAATGATTACTTCCTGCCGGGTTCCGGCATCTCTTGTACTGCTTATTTGCACAGAAGCGTTTAAGGTAAACTGGTCAAAATCTTCGAAGGCGGGTAACTCATTTGTGGCAGCACGTGGGGTTCCATTTACAATCAGCTTTTGGGGCATAACATTGTTATTTAAGGATGATCAATGATATTAAATTGCTGTGGCGGCTAAAGG
>JAYWIB010000096.1:0-4759 GCA_043789265.1 Chitinophagaceae bacterium | reverse complement strand
TTTTAATCGCACCATGAAGGAATTGAAATGTGTTAACTAAGGAGTTGTTTGCATTCCGTCCTGAAACTTTTAATCGCACCATGAAGGAATTGAAATCTCATCACTGTATATGCCTCTTGCCTTAAAAAGATTCTTTTAATCGCACCATGAAGGAATTGAAATTGGGGAAGCTGGCGGGTAATGTTGCCAACAACACTGCTTTTAATCGCACCATGAAGGAATTGAAATTTGCTTAGGATGTAAACAACTGGCAGAAAGCAGCCCTTTTAATCGCACCATGAAGGAATTGAAATTCGTTGGCAGAATGGACAAGCTCACAGGCAAGAGTCTTTTAATCGCACCATGAAGGAATTGAAATTGCAGTTATCCGAAGGCATCAAAAGCGATGGGCAGCTTTTAATCGCACCATGAAGGAATTGAAATTTATGGCCTGTAGCCTTGTGGCCATTGGCACATTGCTTTTAATCGCACCATGAAGGAATTGAAATAAAGAATTTAAGGAAGTAGACAGCAGCCTACGGGCCTTTTAATCGCACCATGAAGGAATTGAAATTCTTCTGTTGGTTATATGACACTCTTAACAACAAACTTTTAATCGCACCATGAAGGAATTGAAATAATATTCCTGTTGGATTCAACGGCGGTGCAGGCTTCTTTTAATCGCACCATGAAGGAATTGAAATGCAGTTCGTTCCATTCTTGTGGAAATGAAATATTGACTTTTAATCGCACCATGAAGGAATTGAAATGAAAATACCAGATTCTATAGCTTCTCCCGTAATTTCTTTTAATCGCACCATGAAGGAATTGAAATTTGAAAGTTTTTAGCTCGGCCACAAGCCCCGTGCGCTTTTAATCGCACCATGAAGGAATTGAAATCAATTGGGAAATTGGATACAATACCGTGTACGGCAACTTTTAATCGCACCATGAAGGAATTGAAATATGGTTACAGGGTTACTTGAATGTAATGCAGCAGCTTTTAATCGCACCATGAAGGAATTGAAATTAGCAATGAAACGTTTAGCTATCTACCTGAAGACCTCTTTTAATCGCACCATGAAGGAATTGAAATAATAGTACCGGTGAGCAGACTGGAATAGAACTTTTTCTTTTAACCGCACCCTAAGGAATTGAAGTCTACAATAGCAGGGGTTCCGCAGTTCTAGTCTGCCGCAGTAACCGCACCATACAGCATTTGAAATAATATTTACACCCGAAAGCCATTTATAAAAATGACTTTTTGCACCAGTGCAATAAATACAATCAGGAATTACTGGCTGCATAATTTTATAAACCGCATGTTGTTCTCCCTACCACATATAGATGTGGTTTTATTTTTTATTGCCATGATTGATGCGCCGGATAATTAAATTTGTATCTACTGCCAATTCATGATTAAAAATATCAGTCTGCTTTTTTTGATGTGCACCGTGCTTGCATGTGCTGCCATGGGGCAGAGCAGGTATTTTTTATTTAACCGCTATTCGGTGGAGAATGGCCTTGGTAGCAACAGGGTATATTGTACCAGTCAGGATGAAAGAGGCTTTGTATGGGTGGGCGGCAGCGATGGCATCATGCGATTTGATGGAGCCAAATTTGTAAACTATACCGACTGGGCAGGCCGCATGCCTTCTGCTGCGGTTACCTGCATAGTGCAGCTTTCTAAAACAAAGCTAATGCTTTGCTTTACCGATTTAAAGGAGGTGGGCATATTTGATATTGCCAGCCTGCAGTATACTAAAGTGCCTTTTGCCGAACCGGGGCTGGTGCATCCACGATCATCCATACAAATTGTACAATGCGGCGCAGATATTTTTATGGTATACACCGGTTCGCCGGTGCTGATGAAATACGATACAGCGCAGCAGCAGTTTTCTCCATTCACAAAGTTTAACCTGCCTGAAGGCTGGAATGTATACTCTCTGTATTACGATACAGTAAAAAAGAATTGCTGGTTTAGCTGCGACAGCGGCCTTGCAGTATACAGCAATGCACACGGCCTCACATTCAGCCGCAATTACAATCCGCATCAATGGAAAATACTTGAAGAGAAAAAAATAAATGATGGCAACTGGTCATTTTTTATCGACAGCAAACGCAGGCACTGGATACTTAACTGGCCATCATACGCCAGGGGTTCAGAATTTTTGTATTGCTACGATGCAGTGCAGCAGCAGTTTTTAAATGATACCGCAGGCTGGAAGAGCGCCGGTAAAAAATACCGGGAAATAAAAAATTTAAAAGAAACAAAGGGTGGCATTGTATGGGCTTATGGTTTAAATGGTTTGCTGAGCAGGATGCCCGAAACGGAAAGATTTGAAAATAATAAAGATGACCATACAGATAATTTTGGCATCAAATACGAAACAGTACATGATGTAATGGAAGACAGGGATGGCGGTATATGGATAAGCACCGATCAGGGTCTTTACTTTGCACCGCCTTCCAATGATAAAGTGATAAACCTGTACAGCAGTATCGCCGCCCCGTTTACAGGCATGCAGCAGTTGAGCGACGGACGCATTTTAATAAACACCTGGGGCGACGGCACTAAAACGCTGGAGATAAAAAATTTTAATGCCAGCATAAAAGATTTGTATCCGCCTGCGGGTAAAAATTATTCAGGCCTTACGCATACCTGGTGCAGCTATCAGCATCCTGTTACTAAAAAAATATACATCGGCGCACAGTCAGGCTGGCTGGGCATTTACAACCCTGCAGATGGCAGCATGCAAAAAATACAAGACAGTGCATTCGATCGCCGTGCCATCATTGGCATTGCTCCAATGGCAAATGGCGATTTGCTTTTCAGCACACAGGCAGGCCGTGTGGTAAAGCTGCACAACTGCCGTTTTGAAGTGTTATTCAATTGCGGCACCATCATATATGCACTGGTTACCGATGAGCAAAACAATGCATGGCTTGCCACACACAACAAAGGCATTTATAAAATAGATGCAGCCTCTGGCAACGAATTATTGCATGTGCAAAATACCGGCACACAAGGCGGTGCCATCAGTTCCAACATTGTAACGCACCTGCAGCTTGCCAAAAATAATTTACTGCTGGCAGCCAATGGAAAATTAAGTGTGATAGACACCCGTACCGGCAACATAAAAAATATTGGCCTTGCAGACGGGCTGCCCAGCAATACCATACAGGCTATGCACACCGATTCTAAAGGCGATGTGTGGCTGGCCACATCCAATGGGCTGTGCAGGTACAGCATAGCAGATAAATTGTTTACACGCTTTGGCAGCAAAGATGGCATTGCCGACGCCACCATACTGGAAGGTGCCTCGCTGCGGCTGCAGAACAACATGCTGCTGTTTGCCGGCAAAGATGGAAAGCTGCTGCTGTTTTTACCTGATGCATTAAACAGCAGCAATCATCCGGCAGATGTGGCCATTACTGATATTAAACTTGGCAGTGTATATTATCCAATTGATTCATTGCTGGCCCTGCCGGAAATTGCCACCGGCTACAATAATAATTTTATCAGCATCGGCTTTTCATCACTCAACTTTTTGCAGAGCGATAAAGAATTGTATTATTATAAAATGGAAGGCCTGGAGAGCGACTGGAAGATGATAAACAGCGGTGCTTTAAAAGCCACGTACAGTTACCTGCCGCCGGGTCATTATACATTTAAGGTGTGGGCAAAAAACATACATGGTTTTTCATCTAAAAATATTACGCAGATAAAATTTTATATACGCCCGCCTTTTTGGCGCAGCTTCTGGTTTATAAGCACCTGTTTATTTTACATTGCCATTTTAATATACACGCTTCACCGCATGCAGGTAAATAAATTGCTGGCAGTAGAAAAAATACGCACCCGTGTAGCCCGTGATTTGCATGACGACATGGGCAGTACCCTCAGCACCATTAACATACTGAGTGCAATGGCCAAAAGCAAACTAAATACGGATGCTGTAAAAACAAGTGAATACATTGGAAAGATAAGTGAGAACAGCCAGCGCATGATGGAAGCAATGGACGATATTGTATGGAGCATAAAGCCGCTGAACGACAGCATGCAGCGCATGGTGGCCCGTATGAGGGAGATAGCCACCAATGTGCTGGAGGCAAAAGATATAGAAGTGCAGTTCATCATCCAGGATAAAGTGTATGATGTAAAACTTAACATGGAAGCACGGCGTGATTTCTTTTTGATATTTAAAGAAGCCGTGAACAATGCAGCAAAATATTCACGGGCCACACATGTAATCATTAAAATGGAAGCAGCACCCGGCACATTGCTGCTGGATGTAAAGGATGATGGCTGTGGCTTTGATACCAAAAAAACCAGCAGCGGCAATGGTATGGGCAACATGCAAAAACGTGCAGAAGCGCTGCAGGCCAAACTGATAGTACAATCGCAGCCGGGGGTGGGTACAGCAATAAAAATGACAATGCCTGTTAAATAAACTATCATGATGATAAGCCGGTTCCTGAGCCAGAAATTCCGCTTTTTTACCTTTTTTTCCATCGCACTGCTGGTGTATGTACATGGCTATAATTTAAACGAAACTTATTTAACCCCTGTAAGCAATGTAAACGAGCCGCTCAGCTTTACTACTTTTTTTGAATACTTTGTATCCAATGGCATACTGCGTTTTCGCATTCCCATTCTCTTTTTAATTTCGGGCTACCTGTATGCGCTGTATGACAACAGGCCCTATGGCGAAAGAATAAAAAAAAGATTTACCACCCTGATAGTGCCTTACCTGATATGGAGTGCGGTAGGCCTGCT
>JAYWIB010000095.1:0-4761 GCA_043789265.1 Chitinophagaceae bacterium | reverse complement strand
CCAGTCGCCGTTGTAATTGATGGTTAGCTCTTGGCCGGCTTTAATTTTTTTTACAGTTTTTATCATTATGCTTGCATCTTCATAATCCATAAAATATTCACAGTTACTTTTGTAGCTATGGTTGTAGATAGGGATAAGCCCAAGCGCCATGCAGCACTGCTGCTTATTTTTTCCCCATTCAAAAATATAATCATGCAGTAAAGTTTTATCTATATGCTGCCTGTCGGCAGCTGTTAGTACAATTACAGGCGAAATTTCTATCACAGTGTTAGCAGGTATGCTCTCTTTTGTAAATACACCTCTTCCCATTGTTGCGGTGTGCGCCACATGCAGGTAAGGTTTCAGCATAAAAAAATATTAAATGGTTTTTGAAGTAATTTGCAAGATAATGAATAGGCAATAGGCAATAGGCAATAGGCAATGTTCAATTTTCATTAGAAATAGCAACAGGCTTTGTTTAAAATTATCAGTCCAAATTATTTTAAAATAATGTCGTTACACCTTGAAGAAATATCCATGCAGGCACAGTTTGAAGAAGTAACTGCATCGGAAGATAAATTACGCATACAGGAATTTCTCAATCATCAAAACATCAGCGATGTGGCTGATTTGATGTACGACAACGAGGAATACGAAACACAAATCATTGGACATCTTTCTATGCACCGTGCTGCCAGTGTGTTCAAAATACTGGAATTGCCAGCACAAAAAAGAATCATTAAAAACCTGCCTGCATTTACCACGGCGGAATTATTAAATGAATTGCCTGCGGATGACCGCACAGCATTTTTAAGTGAGCTGCCCAGCAATGCAGTAAGGGAACTGGTAAAAACATTAGACCCCGAAGAAAGAAAAATAACGCTTTCGCTGCTGGGTTATCCCGAAGGAAGTGTGGGCAGGCTGATGACACCCGATTATATTTATGTGTATGAAAATGATACCGTGGAAACGGTGCTGAACACCATACGCAAAGAAGCAAAAAACAGTGAGACCATTGATGTAATTTATGTAATCAACAAAGAAGGCGAACTGCTGGATGATATCCGCATTAAAGATTTTATCATTGCCACGCCGGATAAACTGGTAAACGAACTGATGGATGGCCGCTACATTGCCCTGCATGCCAAAGATGACCAGCGTGTGGCGCATGAAGCATTTAAAATGAACAATCGTGTAGCCCTTCCCGTGGTGAGCAGGAGTAATAAGCTGCTGGGCATTGTTACCATTGATGATGTGCTGTGGGTGGCCAGTGAAGAGTTTAGTGAAGACATGCAGATGATTGGCGGTACGCAGGCGCTGGACGAACCTTACCTCGACATTTCACTTATAAAACTTTTTAAAAAAAGAGTAGGCTGGCTGATAGTATTGTTTTTAGGAGAAATGCTTACGGCCACCGCCATGAAATATTTTGAAGGAGAGATACAAAAATTTGTAGTGCTTGTACTTTTTATTCCGCTGATTATTTCTTCTGGCGGCAATACCGGCTCACAGGCTTCCACACTTATTATACAGGCAATGGCCGTTGGTGAAATAAACATTTCAAACTGGTGGAGAGTTGTGCGGCGGGAGTTTATACAGGGCCTGATGCTGGGTACTGTGCTGGGTATTATAGGATTTATCAGGGTGGTAATATGGGCAGCCATATCACCCGGTGTCTATGGCGAGCATGAGGTAAGAGTGGCATTTACCGTAGGTTTTTCGCTGCTGGGCGTGGTGCTGTGGGGTACACTCAGCGGTTCCATGCTGCCTATTTTAATAAAAAGACTGGGTGGCGATCCGGCCGTTTCCTCCGCACCCTTTGTAGCAACACTGGTAGACGTTACAGGTTTGATAATTTATTTTTCGGTAGCCTATTTTTTCTTACAGGGTATTTTATTATAAAGAAATATTTTTCCTTTTTATCTATAAAAAAATTGAATGAAACATTTTATCATTTTATTGATAGCAGCAACATTTACCATAAGCGTTGATGCACAAAAAAAATCGCCGGTACATGCTGCAGATCTTTTAAAAAAAGAAGCTGCTGCATCCATACAGGCAGATTATGAAATATATAAAAAAGCAGCATTGCAGATTTGGGACTATGCAGAAGTGGGCTACAAAGAAATAAAAAGTTCGGCACTGCTGCAAAATATGCTACAGCAAAATGGCTTTACCGTAGAAGCTGGCATAGCAGGAATGCCCACAGCATTTGTGGCTTCTTACGGAAGTGGAAAACCTGTAATTGCGTTGCTGGCCGAGTTTGATGCATTGCCTGGTTTATCACAAACCACGGCACCGGAAAAAATTAGTGCAGGCAAAGAAGCCGGCCATGGCTGTGGTCATCATTTATTTGGTGTGGGATCGGCTGCCGCAGGCATTGCCATTAAAAAATTAATGGAAGAAAAGAAACTAACGGGCACCATTAAGGTATTTGGCTGCCCTGCAGAAGAAGGCGGCAGCGGCAAGGTATACATGGTGAGGGCAGGCCTGTTTAAAGACGCCGATGTGGCCATTCACTGGCATCCTGAACAGAGCAATAGCGTTATCATGACGAGTGCGCTGGCTAATATTTCGGCCAAGTTCAGGTTTTATGGTACTGCAGCACATGCGGCTGCAGCGCCCGACCGGGGCCGATCGGCGCTGGATGCGGTGGAGGCCATGAACTATATGGTGAACATGATGAGGGAGCACATTCCCCAAGAGACAAGGATACATTATGTAATAACCAATGGTGGCAAAGCGCCGAATGTAGTGCCGGACTTTGCAGAAGTATATTATTATGTACGGCATCCCAACCGCAAGCAGGCACAAAATATTTTTAACCGGGTAGCCGATGCTGCCAAAGGTTCCGCACTCGGCACAGACACCAGGACGGATTATGAAATCATCGGAGGCACACACGACCTATTGCTGAATAATACACTGGCAGCAATTATGCAAACAAACCTGCAGCAAACAGGCGGCATTGTTTATACGGATGCGGAACTGGCCTATGGCAAAAAAATACAGGCTACATTCAACGATATTTTTCCGCTGCTCTCCTCTGCTGCTGTGGTAGAACCACTGAAGACGCAACCGGATGCTGGTGGCGGAAGCACTGATGTGGGAGATGTAAGCTATGCAGTGCCAGTGGTGGGTTTACACACTGCCACATGGATACCGGGCACTTCGGCACATAGCTGGCAGGCAGTGTCCTGCGGTGCTGCAGACATTGGCATAAAAGCCATGCTGGTGGCTGCTAAAACAATGACGGCTACTGCCATTGATTTATTGATGCAGCCGGGATTGATAGAAAAAGCCACTGTGGAATTTAAACAGGCAAAAGGAAATTATGAATACAAAGCGCTGTTGGGCGACCGTAAGCCTGCATTAAATTACAGAGATTGACAAGGTGATGCCTGTGACAGTTTATTTAATTCTTTTTACGTTGCTTTAATATAACCAGTATTTAATTTTATTGTATGAAAATGTTATGCATTGATATTAGATAAATTCTTTGGCAGCATTTATTTTCTTAGCCTCATTATGGCATTTGTATAATTCAACCAACCAAACTATGCTAAGGTTGTATTGCCTTTTCAGAGAGAAATATTTTAGATATATCTAATCCCATCTCAATACTATTGGGCCAAGCCCTGTAAGGGCGAAATGTCAGTAGAAAAAATATAAAGTTTGGACAGAACTCCGTAGGAGCGATATATAATGACCGCTTTCATCAAGCCGCACAACGAACTTTAATTACTCAATTTTCTGCTGCCATGTTGCTTTACAAAAAACCTTTACTAACTCCATGAAGCAGCTATGGAAAACATTTCTAAAATCGCCGATTCGGCTTAACTCTGTTATCAACATCTTTTAGAATATCCAGTAAAGAGTAGTGCAATTTTTTTTAAATACAATAGAAGTTAAAGTTCCCCCGCATAAAGAAAAATTTATAAAAGAAAAACTAATTTTGAAAAATATTCACCGCATTAATTTACAATGATGAAAAACTTCAATTTTAAAATAAGGCAATTGTGTTTGATAGGGCTGATGATGTGTGCATTAAAAAGTGAGGCGCAATACAAACATTTTATGCTGTCGCCAAAAGGTGACACATTAAATGTGGTGGACAACAAAGGAATGAAACAGGGGAAATGGGTAAATACCGTAGGTGAAATTAGAGGTGAGCCTGGTTATGAAGAAGAAGGTTATTATGAAGATGATAAAAGAATCGGCCTGTGGCGCAGGTACAACAGCACAGGAGATATTATTGCTGTGGAAAATTACCGCTTTGGCGGCAAAGATGGTTTGCAGCAATACTTTTCATTTTTAGGAAGCATTGAAAGAGAGGAAGAATGGCGGGGCTACAACCCCGACGCACCTTACGATACGATTCCCGTGTATGGCACCGGCAGCAATGAAATACTGGAATACAAAATAGTAAAGGCAGAACAATACAGCGTACCGCACGGGGAATGGAAATATTACAATAGCAGCGGGCATGTAATGAAAATAGAAATATACGACCATGGCCACCTGGAAAAAGATAAGGCTGCTGCAAACCCTGTAGCACAAACCCCTGCAGCCAAACCAAAAGAAAAAGTAAAAACAAAAGAAATTTTGGAATACGAAAAAAAATACAGCAAAAAGAAAAGAGCGCAAATGGAACGGGATGGAAAAACGGGGCTATGAGATTTATTAGGTGGCAGCTCGACGCTAGTTGTTATCTCGTACGTTGCAGGGGCAGTTTTGTAGAAACAATTTTTACTTTAAACTGGAGCGATCGCATTTAATTTT
>JAYWIB010000094.1:0-4765 GCA_043789265.1 Chitinophagaceae bacterium | reverse complement strand
TTACCTCGATAAAGTCAGCAAGATTATTGCAGGCAGGTTTGGCATTGCAACAAAAACAAAATTAAATGCAGATCGGCAGGCGCATGTTTAAATGCATTCACTTTTTTATGTGGTGTATGCTTTAATAAATAGTTTTGCTTTTCGCTTTACAAAAATAATGCATGACATTATTCTTACCTGTTTAAAATTAATCCGATGCAGGTATCTTCATTTTATTTTTAATGATATCCTTCGATTTATTTGCCCATCCATTTTTTAAAGTCTGTTACTTTTTCCCTGCTCACCAATGCTTCTTTATCTACGGCAGGTTTTAAGGACAAAATGAGGCGGTTGCCAAAGTAATCATCAATTTTTTCAACGCTGCTGATGGCTACATAAAAAGAGCGGCTGATGCGAAAGAATGCGGCGGGGTCAAGCATGTCTTCCAGTTCATCCATGGTGTAGTCTGCCACAAATTTTTTATGATCGTTTGTTTTAAAGAAATTAAGCCGCCCATCGCTGTAGAAATAAGCAATGTCGTCCACTTCAATGCTTACTAATTTTTGTGCATGCTTTACCAAAAAGCGTTTGCGGTATTCTTTGGGCTGCAGTTTCTGCTGCAGTTCTTTTACCAGGCTTTCGATATTTATATCTGCCTTGCTTCCATTGCTTATTTTTTTAAACTTATGGATGGCAGCCTGCAGCTCTTCTTTCTGTATGGGTTTTAATAAATAATCCACGCTGTTTACTTTAAATGCTTTCAGCGCAAACTCATCGTAAGAGGTGGTGAAAATGACCGGGCTTTTTACCTCTGTAAGATTGAATATTTCAAAGCTCTGCCCATCTGCCAGCTCAATGTCCATCAGTATCAAATCCGGTGCAGAATTGGCTTCCAGCCATTCTACACAGCTTTGTATGCTGTCTGCCGTGCCCACCACCTGTGCGGTGGGGTCTACTACTGACAAGGTTTTTTCCAGTTTTTTTACTGCCAGTTCTTCATCTTCTACAATAAGTATTTTCATTGCTGATATTTTTCGTTTGCAAAGTAAATTACTGTAGAACCATTTTACGCAGGCGCTGCAGATGCATCAATTGTATTTTATACTGTATGAATTGTGTTACATGGTTTCTGCCAGTGGTGTTTTATGAATCAATGGCAGCGTAATGATAAAATGTGTGACTGTTTCATCAATCCGTATCTGCTGCTGGTTTAGCAAAAGATATTTGTCCTGTATGTTTTTTAAGCCAATCTTTGAAGAATCCACCCTTGTGGTTTTCTTTTGCAAATTATTTTTTATTACCAGCCGCTCATTTGCGTCGGTATTGATTTCTATCGTAAGTGGTTTGTTCTTCAGGGCAGTGTTGTGTTTCACTGCATTTTCCACCAGCAGTTGCAATGTGAGCGGCGGCACTAAATGTTCAGTAACAGATTTGGGTACATCTATCAACACTTCGATACTGCTGCCATAGCGGGTTTTTAACAAGTGTGCGTATGATCGTATAAAGTTCAGTTCATTTTTAAGGCTGGTGAGCACTTCTTCATTATTGCGGAGCAGGTAGCGGTAAACACGGCTTAACTCATCTACAAATAATTCGGCGTGCTGTGGATTTTCTCCAATTAAAGAAGAAAGAGAGTTGAGGCTGATAAATAAAAAATGAGGGTTTACCTGGCTTTTTAAAATATCCAGTTCACTTTGCAGTTTAAGTTTATTCAACTGTTCTTTTTGTTCAATTACCTCCTTCCATTTTTGCAGCGTATAAAAAAATTCATATACACTTCCTAAAATTATATTTAAAACTGAGGTAAGACCAAATGCAATCCAGAAAAAACCGGAGCGCCACGTAAAACCGTAGAAATTATACCGGCTGTACACCCACATGATAAGTATGCTTATGCAGAGCGTTACAGCAACATAAGACGTAAGCGAAATGATGTAACGTGCAATGGATTGATGTATATCAGGAAATTGCCTGCGCCAAAAAAAACAAACATGACCAAGCAGGTAATGAATAATAAATGCCTGTAAAAAAGTAATAATTGTCAGCAGCAGGAAAGTGGAAACAGAAGAAATATAATTATGGCCGAAGCCGAAATAATTGTAAAAGAAAACAGCCAGCGGTGTGGAAATAAAAAATGATTGCCAGTCTCTGGCGGTATGTTTAAAATAGAGCCCGGTATATTTTTTATTTATTTGTTTACGCACCCGGTTTTATTTTTTGTTATTGTTGTTATTCTGTAACAGCCTGCTGTTTTACGGCGGCATTGTTCCAAATCAGTGGCAGCACCACTATAAAATTTTTTTCATCTTCCATAATTTGAAATCCCGTACGGCGCAGCAACTGGTATTTGGCTTTAATATTTTCAAGCCCCACACCATTGCCGGGTACTTTTACTTTGCGGCGCTGTATATTGTTGCTTACTATCAGTTTGTTTCCGGTAGTGGTAAAAATATCAATTACCAGCGGTTTGTTTTTCGACAGTGCATTGTGCTTTACCACATTCTCCACCAGCAACTGCAGTGTCATTGACGGCAGCATGTATTGCTCATACTGTTTATCCACCCTTACATGTAATTGAACCGCTTCGCCATGCCTTGTTTGCAATAGTTGAAAATATGAACCGATAAATCGAATTTCATTCTCCACTGTGTTTACGCCTTCTTCATTATTTTTAAGAAGATAGCGGTACACTTTACTCAGTTCATTTAAAAACAACTCTGCTTTTTGCTTGTCTACAGTAATAAGGGAGGAAAGGGTATTAAAACAATTGAATAAAAAATGAGGGTTCACCTGGTTTTTTAAACCATCAAATTCCTGTGCAACAGAAAGCGATGCAAGGGTTTCTTTTTCTGTTTTGCTCTCTATATATTTCCGCAGTACATAGTCCACTTCAAAAAGTGTTTCAAAAATAATATTAACACAAAAGCCGGTAAGCAATCCGCTATAAAGATGCTGCCGCAGTAAATGATATCCAAAAATATGAAACTGGTGATACACAAAAAATATCATCAGCACGCTGGGCGACATTACGAGAAGTGTTACCAACGCTCTTCGCAATATGCGCTGCCGGCTTTGATCCAGCTCTGGATATTTTTTGGCAACACTGCCTGTGTATTGCACATGCATAAACCAGGATACAAATCCAAACAAAAAAATAAGCGGGCCGGAAAACACCAATATGCGGTAGTCTGTCCACACACGGCCATTGTATAATATTAAATTCAGCACCAGCGAAATAACTGGCATTGAAAACAGGAATGAGTACAGCTCCACCTTTGTTGGTTGTATAAATTTCATGCTGCTGCCTCCTCCTTTTTTGAAAGTAATGAAAGCTGTATTATCCTGTAGGTGGCATTGCTGTCATCTACAGTAAGCGGAAGTTTAAGCAGTTCATATTTTTTTACCAGATTATCCAGCCCGGCTTCAAAATCTATGGCTTCCATTATCACTTTTCGCTGCAAATTATTTTTTACTTCCAGTGTTCCATTGCCATCGGTAGTAATGCTGAGTATCAAAGGGTTTGTTTTGTTTATAACATTTTGCGAAAAAGCGTTTTCAATAAACACCTGCAGTGTAAGCGGTGCCAGCAGCTTCTTCTTATCTGCCTCCTGTATGGCAGTGTGCAGTTGCAAACCTGCGCCGTATCTCGTTTTTAGCAGGTGCATGTAAGACGCAGCAAACTGTAGTTCTGTTTCCAGCGTTATCAGTTGCTCCTCATCATTGCGGAGCATGTAGCGGTATACCTTACTCATTTCATCCAAAAACTTTTCCGCTTCTTCTTCATTTTCCTGAATTAAACTGGATAAAGAATTTAAGCTGTTGAATAAAAAATGAGGATTCACCTGGCTTTTTAAACCGTTTAGCCGGCTTATTTTGTACAGGTTTTTCAATGCTTCAGTTTCAGCATAATTTTTTTCCCAATCGCTGAATTGAGCAAACCCAACTGCCATAAAACCCATAAAAATATTAATGATGGCCTGTGCTAAAAAAGCCCACATAAATCTTTCCTGGCTGTATGGATACAGATGCAGCCAATCACAAATACTTGCCATCACATACAACAGAATAAAAGATGAAATAATGGTGAAGGGAATGCTTATCAGTAAGCTCTTCAGCACATTGGCGTCGCCCGGCCATTTTTTAAAAAAATATGCATTAAGCTTGTGCGCAAGAAAAATATGCGGTACAAAACAGGCTATGATGATACTATTAAACAGCAGGAAATTACTTACGCTTTTTAAATATTCTGTGCCATAATATATTCTGTTTATCACCAAAGCAAATACAGGAAAGGAGATAATTTCAAACCTGCGAAATGCTTTTACATATCCTGACAGTATCAGTTTCATGCCTCCAAGTTATTTTATTTAGGGTGAAAATGAAAGATATACCAAGGTGCTTTTTTTAAGCATTGTATCAATTGAGAAAAACACGGTATGAATTGTAAAGCAACAAAGAAAAATGTTTTTAGCTTTTAAGCAAGCCCGGTCTTTTTACTTCCCAATGATTAACGGGTTGTTCAAAATTGAGCATACCGGGAGTAGTGATAAAATGTTTGATAAAAGTAAAGCCGGCTTTTTCCAGTGTTTTATTGGGAGATACATTAAGGGCATAAGGCTGGCAGCAAATTTTTTTCAGTTGCAGGTGATCAATAAAATAAGGCAGGCTAAGTTTTATAAACCGGGTACCCAGGCCAAGTTTTCGTTCGTGTGCGTACCAGATGTGCAGGTGCATGTATGCTTCTTCTCCAAAAATTATTTTGTTTACATTGCAATGGCCGATGGGC
>JAYWIB010000093.1:0-4773 GCA_043789265.1 Chitinophagaceae bacterium | reverse complement strand
CACCAATATTTCTATAAGTTTCATCAGTTCATAATTAAGGTTTTCGATCGCTTTTTTTATTTCCCATTTGCTTTTATCCCTTACACCGGTTAGGTTACTGATTGCCCTTATCTGCATGAAAGGAATTTTTTGCTGCAGGCATACGTAATGCAGTGCGGCGCCTTCCATTGATTCAATCTCCGGCGAAAAATGCTGCAGCAGTTGCTGCGCCTGCAGTGTACTGTCGCTTACTTTGTTGATGGTAACTCCTTTTACAAGCGGCAGCGTGCTGTTGTGAATGTATGGACCATCATTTATCAGCCATCCATCTGTATAAGGAAAATCATTGCTGTTTGTAAAAATGGTTTTGTGCAAAGGAGTAAATACACCGGCCTCTTCCATGCCAATATCTGCAAATGTATCCTTGCTTACCAGCACCACTTCACCCATTGGTAAATATGAAACAACAGTGCCGGCAATGCCTGCCTGTATCACCACATCATAGGGCTGCTGCTGTATTTTTTTTTGAAGTGCATATAGGGCCGCAGGCACACCCACACCGGAAATTACAGTGTCAACATTTTTATGGTTTGCCATCAATGCCGGTATTTCTGCAGCAGTAGCTGCCATTACTAAAATATGCATGCGGCAAAATTCGCACTTACAGTTTAAATTTCAGTATTTAGATATTACCTTCGCCAAAATTTTGTAAAGGTATGGTATACATTACCCGGATAGAGCATTTTAATGCTGCTCATAAATTGTACAATCTTGCATGGACGTATGAGCAAAACGAGGCAATGTTTGGCAAATGCGCTAACGAAAACTGGCACGGTCACAATTTTGAATTATATGTAACCATTAAAGGTCATCCAAACCCTGATACCGGTTTTGTGTACGATGTAAAGAAACTAAGTAAGATTATTAAGGAGCATGTAATAGACAGGCTCGATCATAAAAACCTGAATGTGGATGTGGATTTTATGAAGGGAAAAATTTGCTCCATCGAAAACCTGGTGATTGCTATCTGGAATCAACTGGTGCCGCAACTGCCTGCTGCTGTACATTTGCACAGCCTTAAACTATATGAAACCCCCAGGATATTTGTAGAATATTTTGGCAATTAGTTCCACCGGCAAAAAATAATTGATGCCTTTGAAATAAACTTGTGTTTTCAAAGACAAATTTTAACAGGCTTTATTCCGAACTTTACAGCAATAGGCTGGTTATTTAATTTTATTTTCTATTTACCATCATATGAATAATAAAGTAGCTGTTTTTCGTAAAGAACATTTTAATGCCGCACACCGCCTGCACAATGCCCGCTGGGATGATGCCACCAACCAACAGGTATTTGGTAAATGCAATAACCCGAGCTATCACGGCCATAATTATGAATTGATAGTAAAAGTAACAGGTGTGCCGAATGCTGATACAGGTTATGTATACGACATGAAACTGCTGAGTGATTTAATAGAGGAAGAAGTGCTGGAAAGATTTGATCATAAAAATTTAAACCTGGATACTGCTGAATTTAAAAACTTAAATCCCACTGCAGAAAATATTGCCGTGGTTATTTATAACCTGTTGCGTGCAAAGATTGAAAACAAATTGGATCTGCAGGTGCGTTTATACGAAACCGAAAGAAATTTTGTAGAATATCCGGTTCAATAATTTATTACAACAAAACTGTAACATCACTGTTATACAAATTAAATATTACTATGCATGGCTTATACCAAATCTGAGAAGTATGATGAGGACATTACAGCGGGACTCATAAAAACATGTAAAGAAACCATTTCCCTTCTCGGTGAAGATGCTGCAAGAGAAGGTCTTGAAAAAACACCGGAGAGAGTAGCGAAGGCCATGCAGTTTCTTACACAGGGTTATCAGCAGGATGCAGTAGCCATTCTTGAGTCTGCAAAATTTCATGAAGCTGTAAGTGAAATGGTGATAGTAAAAGATATTGAACTGTACAGTATGTGTGAGCATCACATGCTTCCTTTTTATGGCAAAGCACACATAGCTTATATACCCAATGGATGGATAACAGGCCTCAGCAAAATAGCCCGTGTGGTAGATGTATACAGCCGCAGAATGCAGGTGCAGGAAAGATTAACCACACAAATACTGGAGGCCATTAAAACATCTTTAAATCCACTGGGCGTGGCCGTCGTAATAGAAGCATCTCATTTGTGTATGATGATGAGAGGCGTGCAAAAACAAAATTCGGTAACCACTACATCTGCTTTTTGGGGAGAGTTTGAAAAGAATGAAACGAGGAGTGAGTTTTTAAAACTCATCAGCGCAAGACTACATTAGTTTCCAGTAATTATACATGTCTGTATCAATGCAGCATTCGGCAGTAAGCTGAAAGCGGGTATTATATTTTTGTACATACTTTTCTTTCAGCAACTCAAATATTTCTACTGTCTTTTTTTCTGTATCTGCAATCACATAATACGTTACGCCCTGCATTTCATACAAATTATATTTTGTATTTCTGTCCCGCAGTTTTGTTGACCGTGAAGATATTTCAACAATCAGCGAGGGCGGAAAGGTTAAAAAATCTTCTGTAAAATTTCCACACACTATCATGCAGTCGGGCCGTACCACCGTGTCATTATCAATTACCCAATCCAGTTCAGCATACACCTGGCAGGCGCAACTGCCAGCAAGGCCGTCAATTTCATTGCTTACTTTTTGATTGAACTTACTGGAAAACCATTGGTGATTTCGGTTAGGAGATGGTGCCATTGCAAATGGATAACCATTCACGAGTTCCCAATCGCCCTGCCAGCGCAGATAATCCTGGTAAGTATATTTTTCAGGCTTAAATATTTGATCGGGTAAAGGCATATTTATTTTGTTGTTCAAATTTAAAAATTATTTTTGATTTAAACTTATTGTTATGCTGCATGCTTATGTGTTTCCCGGGCAGGGTGCCCAGTTTAGCGGAATGGGAAAAAATTTATATGATACCAGTCCGCTTGCAAAAGAATTATTCGAACAGGCCAATGAAATGGCGGGGTTCCGTATTTCGGATATTATGTTTACAGGCTCTGATGAAGATTTAAAACAAACCAATGTAACACAGCCTGCAGTTTTTTTGCATTCTGTAATTGCATTTAAAACAATTCAAGATGCAGCGCCTACTATGGTGGCCGGTCATTCGCTGGGAGAATTTAGCGCCCTGGTAGCAAACAATGTATTGAGTTTTGAAGACGCATTTAAGTTAGTAAGCATCCGGGCAAGCGCTATGCAAAAAGCCTGCTTATTGATTCCATCCACCATGGCTGCGGTACTGGGGCTGGCAGATGAAACAGTAGAAGAAGTATGCAGCCAGATACAGAGAGAAACAGGAGAAGTGGTGGTGCCTGCCAATTACAATTGTCCGGGCCAGTTGGTGATAAGCGGCAGTAAAACGGGGATAGAAATTGCCTGCGAAGCAATGAAAACTGCAGGTGCCAAGCGGGCTTTGGTGTTGCCTGTAGGCGGCGCTTTTCACTCACCGCTGATGCTGCCTGCCAAAGAAGAACTGGCTGCAGCCATAGAAAATACTTCTTTCAATACCGCTTCCTGTCCTGTGTATCAAAACGTGGTGGCCCGGGCAGTGACAGATACATCAGCCATCAAAGAAAATTTAATAAATCAGCTAACCGGCGCCGTTAGATGGACACAATGTGTGCAGGCTATGATTGCGGATGGTGCTCATCATTTTACAGAAGCAGGCCCCGGCAAAGTATTGCAGGGCCTGGTGCAAAAAATAAATAAAGAGACGGTGGTGGATGGAGTTAGCTGAGGATAAAAACGTTTTTTATTTTTTATCAGCAATCTTGTTGCAGGCTCAGTCACAGCACATCACAGTGCATAAAATAAAAAGTTGTATCAGGCAACCAGGTCTTTTCAATTCAATTTTATTTCAAATAATTTTGGCCACCGTTTGCCGGTGATGTATATTTTTTTTGTGGTGCTGTCGTATGCAATTCCGTTCAGCACATTGTCCATTTCCCGGATAGGATAATTGCTGTAAAAACTTCCCAGCATTTCAGCGGTTTCAAGTTTGCCCACCACATGGCCGTTAGAAGGGTCAATTTTTATAATAAAACTATCGCCCCATACATTGGCATAAATATATCCGTCAATATATTCCAGCTCGTTGATGGAATCTACTGTGCCAAGATTATCCACAACCTGTACAATGCGGTTGATGCGGAAATCTTCCGGGTTTACAAAGTAGAGGTTACCCTGCATTTGTCCATCACTTATGACTAGTTCTTTGCCATTGTTTGTAATGCCCCATCCTTCGGTGGCCCAGTTAAAAGTTTTTACAGGTTTAGATAAATCGCTGAGGTTATATACCAGCACCAGGTGATTTTGATAAGTAAGCTGGTAGAGTTTGTCTTTAAAAATATTAATGCCTTCGCCAAACAGGGTGCTGTCTTTCAGCTCATGTTTTTTTTCCAGTTTGCCGGTGCGTATGTCTGTTATTTTAATCATGGATTCTTTTAGCAGCCCGGTGCCTTCATATAGTTTACCGTTGTGCACCTGCAGCCCCTCTGTAAACGAACTGGTATCATGCGGATATTCTGCCATTACATTGCCTGTTAACTGTGCCGGGGCTGCTATGCCCGTAGTGTTAGCGGGTACTTCGCTGTCTTCATCAGCATTGTTATTATCATTGCAGGATATTAAAACAACCAGTAAAAGAATGCTAAAATATTTTTTCATGAACGCTAATTAATGTGCCGCAAAAGTAATGGTACAGAATGATTTTTATTTACCATGCAC
>JAYWIB010000092.1:0-4788 GCA_043789265.1 Chitinophagaceae bacterium | reverse complement strand
TATAATATTTACCCGAGGCCAGCCAGAAGCTGTTCAATGAGGCCTGAGCAGAATCTGCAATGCTAAGCCAGTTGTAGCTGTAAACTGGTGGTGGCGGTGGTGGCGGCGGGCCTGGCAATTCATCTTTTGATTTAAGACAGGAGGAGAGGAGCAGTAGTGCTGCAGGCAGCCATGTGAATGTTTTCATATTTTCAATTTAAAAGTTAAGCATAAAGCAGGTGTGTTTTTATTTATTATTTTTTGGAGCCTGTATGTTGTATCCACAGTTCAAGGGCTTCATTATTTTTTGCAAGCAAAAGCGCTGACTGGTTTTTTATTTTTAATGATTGTATACTTCTCACCGCCCCTTTTTGTAACAGGTATGCATCCTGCTGTATGCGCCTGTTTTTTTGTATGCTGAAAAATGTGGGCAGCATCGCATCATACCTTCCTTCATATGGCAGCACATCATAAAAATTACCTGCTGCCACATAATTTACCGCAGTATTTTTTCCTGAAATTTTTGCAAAAGAAAAAACAGGCGCTGCCTGCAAAAAATCCGGCAGCGGCTGCAGGGTTAATGTTCCATTATCGTTCCAGAGTACAGATGAATGCAGTATATAAGCATTGAACTTTTTTGCTTTTTGCAATGGCTCTTTTCCAAAAAGCTCCTCAGCAGATTTGCCTGCAATGGCGGCATACTGTAAATATTTTTTTTTGAGGTAAGGCAATCTTTTTTCTAAATCCGCCTTGCCTAAAAAATTATAATATCCGTTATTTTTAAAAATACACAGCAGCGGATCCATTTCGCCATTGACGTCCCAATCGGCCAGGTACATGCACAGTGGATGCACTGCTGATGCAGTAAGCTTAGAATTGGTACCCCAGTTGCCGAGCAAAAAATCATCATCGCCATCGCCATCCAAATCACATTTGTACATACAGGTCCACCAGCCATTGCTCTGTTGCAGGCCTTGCTGCTCCTGCTTTTTAAGATAACCCCTGCTGTTTTTGAAAATAGTAACGGGCATCCACTCGCCGGCCACTATCAAATCCTGCCACCCGTCGCCATCCACATCGCTCCAGCATGCACCAGTAACCATGCCCGTAAATTGGAGTCCGCTGCTGAATGTTGCGGTAGCCTCTGCAAAATTTCCTTTGCCATCGTTTATCAGCAACGCACTGGAAGGACTGTATCCATACATTCTTGCATTTACCCTGCCGCCAACAAACAAATCCATATCGCCATCTTTATCAAAATCGCAGGCCGCTGCACAGCTTTTATTTTCCAGCAAGTCCGGCAGGGTAGTGCTGAGCGAAAAATTTCCTTTGCCATCATTTATATACAGCCTGTCTTTCAACAGGGCATTGCTGCCATAAAATTCATTGCCGCCGCTGCACACATACAAGTCCGCATCTTTATCGCTGTCAGCATCAAAGAACAAGGCATTGGTTTCTTCATACATTGAATCATTTGCAAAACATACCTGTAAACTTTCTGTAAATGCGGATGCAATGTTTTGTACAAAAAGTTTTCCGCTTTGCCCTTTGGCACCGCATACAAAAAAATCCTCAAGACCATCATTGTTTACATCACCCACTGCGGCGGCAGGGCCTTGTGTGGCCATGCTGTGCGGCAAAAAAGGATTTACATTTAAGTCTTCAAAATCATCTTCTTGGTGGATAAAATTTATTCCGGCAGCGGTGGTACTGTTTGTCCAGTTTTCTTCTATATTGTTTTTAAGCACCGGCCTTGTGTAACTGTCTGTTGCATTTTTTTGATCCAGCACAATTGTGCCGTTTGCTTTTACATGCGTAAGCATTTGTCCACTTCCATCCGGCCAAATTATTTTCAGGCTGTCCATTGCCGTTACATTGCCCATGCCTACATGCACTACCGGCGAAACGGACGACATAAAGCCACGGCTGAGCGATTGCTGATATACCTGCATATTTATATTTTCGTACACATACACTGTGGCGCCAATGCCCTGTGTATTGCCGCCCTGCCCCTTCAGTACAATGCTGCAGTAATTTTGCTGCGGCATGTTATTTTGATAAATGCCTGCCACTTCCTGCAGCCTGTTTACAACAATGTCCAGCCTGCCATCTTTATCTAAATCGGCATAGGCAGCGCCGTTACTAAGTGTGGGTTTGGTAAAGCCGGCTTCAGTAGATTTGTCTGCAAAGCCATCTTTGCCCTGCAGATAAAAATAGTCGGGCACATTTCCCGGTGGCATTTTTTTTATCAAGGCCTGTTTGTCCAGTTTCTTTTTTTGCTTACTCATTCTTGCATTGGTTTCCTGTGCAAACAGGTTAAAGTCAAGATCGTTTGCCCTGTATTTATAGCCATTGCTGATAAATAAATCTTTGTTGCCGTCATTGTCAAAATCTGCAAACAGCGGCGCCCAGCTCCAGTCGGTGGAAGCGATGCCCTGGTGCAAACTTTCATCAGCAAAATATTTTCCATCCACATTTTTTTGCAGGCAGTTTTTTGAATACTGGTAATGAAAACCAAACTGCTGTTTGAAATTAAAAGTGCTAACATCATCATCTGCCACAGAAGACTTCAGTACTTTTTCGTCCTGCGACAGCATATCCACAGAAATGATTTCGGGCCAGCCGTCATTGTTGATATCTGCCATATCATTGCCCATGCTAAAGCGGCTGTTGTGGCCAAACAGCGTGGCAGACTGTTCTGTAAAATTTCCTTTGCCGGTATTGATATAGCAATAATCATTCTCTTTAAAATCGTTGCCCATATAAATATCCAGCCAGCCATCATTGTTGATATCGCCAACGGATACCCCAAGGCCGTAAGTAAGGCTACTGCTGATAAGGCCTGCCTGTACTGTTACATCACTAAATTTTCCATTGTTGTTTTGCAGTAATTTTTCACCACTCACCGAATCTGTTTTTTTTCTCATTGCCACATTTAAATAGTCGCCGCCATAAGCCACCGCATGGTTGAGCAGAAGGCAATCCAAATCACCATCATTGTCATAATCAAAAAATGCGGACTGTGTGGTATGCCCTTTAAAATTTAGCTGATAAGCAGCAGCCGATTCTGTAAAGCTGCCGTTGCGGTTGTTAATGTATAATTCATTGCAGCTTTGCAGCAAGCCGGGAATGTGTACCGTACTTACATAAATATCCAGCCATCCATCTGCATTGATGTCAGTCATTGTAACGCCCGTACTCCAGTCGCTCTTGCCCTGCAGGCCTGCTTTGTCGGTAATGTCTTCAAACTGAAACTGCTTTTTATTTCTGTATAGTTTGTTGCCGCCTTTTTTATTGCTCACAAAAAAAATATCATCCCATCCGTCGTTGTCAATATCACCCACGGCCACCCCTGCGCCATTGTATATATACTGGTAGCTGAAAAAATTTAATGAATCATTTTCAGAGATATTGTTTGTAAAATAAATGCTTGTTTGCTCCGCTGTTTTTTCCATAAACAATGGCTCTTTTTTTTTGCAGGCATTCAGCAACAATAAAACTGGTATGTAAATAAATGGCTTCATATGTGGTATGTAAAACAAAGAACGCCGGTTAAAAATAACCAGCGCCCTCTTTACCAAAACGACTGCTGCTGTATGTTATACCGACTATACATACTAAATAGTCCAAACTCTTTTCTGCCGGCATAATACCATTTAAGATTTACACGTCCTTCCCGAAAAATCGGGACTGGCCGGGACTACTTAATAAATCAAGATGGTATTACTGTTTTTGATAATTCTGTGTATAGAATTCATCGCTGCCCCTGAGGGTTACCCAAAAGTCAACAACAGATCCAATGGGTGCTGCATCCATATTCATTTTCCATCCCCAGTCATACTGGTTACCTTCATTTTTATACAAATTTACTTTGCGGTATTCAGGCGTGCTTGGATAAGTATCCTGGTTGGCAGGGTCTCCAAAAAAAGAGTTTATCCATAAATCCTTATCGCCTGTACCATCATCATACACCATCTTGTATTTATACCTTTGTTCACCACCGGGACTCCAGCCAACAGGTATCCAGTCTGCCACATATCCGCTGGAGCGCCATTCTCCATTGGAAGTGTAATTCAAAGTTGTTTTAAATTCGTTTGCATGCGAATACCATAATCTTATAGATTTTATTTCTGCAATTTTTGATACAATGTTATTGAAGTCAAGTGTAATACGCACTACTTTATCACCGCCTGCAAAAGTGGTGCTTCCGGTTTCACGAATGGATTGTTTTGTTCCGTCAATAAAAATGTAATAACTCTTTGGTGTACCGCTGGTGCCGTCTACAAACTGGTATGTGCCTGCTTTTAGTTTTGTAAAAATTTCAAATACACCAGGTTCCAGCTTCTGCATCTTTAAAGCATTGGCAAGGTTTGCACCTCCTTCGGTTGCATCACCTGTAATGTAAAGGGTGCCGGGAATAATTTCGAAGCCACCGGGACGCTCCAGTTCAATCGTTCTGGAAGCAGTTGCTTTTTTTACATTGGTTCCTTTGCTGGAAAGCACGGTCCATTTGAATTTCTTTTTTTCAAAAAAACCAGCGCCGCCCCTTTTTGCAATATTGTTCAGGTCGCCATGCGAAAGTGTAAGCTTATTGTTTACACCACGGTTATCTGATACCTGTGTGAAAAATGGGGTAGAGAAGTCGCCGCCTTCCTGATCAAAAGCTACTTCATAGAGCACCAGCGAACCATCTTCTGCCCTGGCCTGATCCCATTCAAATGTTTCGGTGGCGCCGGAGGCAGGATCGAGTACAATGTATTTGTTATCAGCCGGCGTAAAAAGGCCCGGTACTGCAGATACATTTAAGTT
>JAYWIB010000091.1:0-4808 GCA_043789265.1 Chitinophagaceae bacterium | reverse complement strand
TGTGGCGGTAAGTGCAAAATTTTTTCTGTACAATACATTCAGCATTTTATTGTTGAATACCGGCTTGTAAAATAGTGGCGGCATGGTGTAATGGATGGTGGCATATTGTTTACCTGCGGCATATGCCTCCAGTGCATCTGTACAGGCATCTATCTGGCTAAGTGAAATATCTTCGCTTACAAAAGAAAATCCACCAAAGGGTGCCGAAAATGGTGTATGTATTTCATTGCCTTTTATGCCCGCCATTAATCCCATCCTGTATTTATTGTCTTTAAAAAGAAGGAAGAGCAATTGCTCACATCTTGCCTGGTTGAGCAATCCAAAATCTGCCGTGTTGAATACATGGTATGGTATAGGAATTACTTTTTTATAAAGCACCTCATCAGCTTCTATTATTTCCATTGTGCTGCAAAAATTTTATACGTGTTCATATCCCGTATATAATCCTCTTCTTCATATTTTTCGGATGCCAGTACAAGACATATAGCACCGGAAGAAAAATTCAGTAATTCACGCCATATACCCGGCACTATATGCAGGCCAATATAAGGCCTGTCCAGGTGAATAATTTTTTTATTAAAGCCATCATCAATTAATACATCAAACGAACCGCTGAGGGCTATAATAAATTGTTGCAATTTTTTGTGCCCATGTCCTCCTCTTTCTGCACCGCCGGGTACATCATACAAATAATAAACCCGCCTGATGGCAAAGGGAATATTTTGAAAATTTTGCAATGCAGTAATATTGCCTGCCTGATTGTGTACTTTGGGCAGGTGCACCATATTGCATTCGTATACGGAAGCTTTATTCAATCTGAGTGATTAAAAATTCATTATAATTTCTTATATAATCCCCTTCATCGTACCCGGTAGATGATAAAACCAATACAACTGAATTGGTGGAAAAGTTATCCATATGCCGCCACACGCCATTGGGGATGTATAAGCCATGATAAGACCTGTTCAGGTGAAATCGTTTCTCTGCATTTCCATCATTTACAATTACATCAAAACTTCCTGATAATGCCACCACCATTTCCTGCTGTTTTTTAAATGCATGCCCACCCCTTGTCTGCCCGCCAGGCACATCGTATATCCAGTACACCCTTTCAATATTAAAAGGCACATGCTGCTGCTCTTCAATAAAAGAAAGGTTGCCACGGGGGTCAGGAATTATGGGCAATTCAATAAGCTGAATATCTTTTATTTTCATTTGTAATTGTTACCCCCATCCCTTAAAGGGGTGCAGACACTTTAAAAACTTTGCAAGTTTTTTATATAAAATAACAACGAGAATTTAAGTGCAGTCTTTTTAACTACCCACTAATTTTTTAAAAAAACTTTTTATGGAAAATTTATTTTTGTTGTCTTCCGTAGTATATCCGTATCCATAGCCGTAACCATAACCGTAACCATAGCCTTTGCCATAGCCATATCCCAGAATTTTTTTATGCAGTATGCCATTAAACACAAGGTTGATATTGGGCAAACTTTTCTTTTGATTGATATCGTTTATCAGGTTAAGAAAAGCCTGGCTGGTATAATTGTGCCTGATTATAAAAATAGTAGCATCTGCTACAGTGGCTAAAATTTTAGCATCAGTAACTGCTGCTACGGGTGGCGAATCGATAACAATATAATCGAAGTGCTGCTTTAAATAAGCTATCAGTTCATTTAGTTTTGTTCCCGTTATTAATTCGGCAGGGTTTGGCGGGGTAGGCCCTGATGGTATTATTGAAAGATGCTCAATACTATGATGAGGTTTAATAATATCCTGTATGCTGGCATTTCCAATAAGGTAATTACTCAATCCAGGGTCTCTTGGTATGCCTAAGGGTTTACTTATTTTTGGCTTACGTAAATCAAATTCAAGCAGAACTACCCTGTCGCCGGTAAGGCTTAAACTTACTGCTGCATTAATGGCTATAAAACTTTTGCCTTCTTTAGGGATAGAAGAAGTGGCCAGAATAACTTTACACTTGTCCCGGGAATTGGCAGTAATGTAGTTGATATTTGTACGAAGTTCTCTAAACTGTTCTGCAATTAGCGAACGCTTACCGGCGCCCACTACTACGGGTTCGTTAATCCGGTGCGGTTCAAATATAAGTTCGGATATCACCGGTAGCGACAATGCTTTTTCTATTTGCGACCGAAACAAAATACGGCGGGATGAAAATTCTTTTAAATAAATATAAACGAATACAATTAATAAAGCGCTCAATACGCCAATGGTATAGTTTCGCTTGGGTACAGGATATATCAATCCCGCTGATTCTGCATTTTCGATAATCCTGTAATTGGGTACGATGGCTGCAGCGGCAATGGCTGACTCTTCTCTTTTTTGTAAAAGAAAAGTATAGATGGCATTTTTTATACTTTGTTGCCTGCTGATATCCAGTAGCTTTCTTTCTTTTAATGGAATGCCTTTAAGGCTTGTATTTAATTCGTTATTTTCTGACTGTAGCTGATTGCGTTTGGCTACCAGGCTTATTTTTAAATTTTTAATACTGGATAAAATACTGGGTTTTAACTTGCTTATCAATTCTTCGTATACTTCAATCTGTGGATTTTTGCTGCCTGAAAGTTGCTTTATTTTTTCCAGTTCAAATTCGGTTTGGTAAAGCTGTGTGAGCAAACTCGTAAGCACCTGGTCGGTAATGCCAATAGTAGCAGGTATGGCAGTTTTGTCGTTGTTTCTATTAGTTATGTATTGTTCAATTTGCTTCATTATATCCAGCTCCACTTCTATTTCACCTATTCTTGTATCTGATTCTTTCAATTTAGTTAAGTACAATTCTCCTTCGCCACTTAGGTTTACAATACCCTGGCTCGATTTAAACCTTTCAATACTATTTTCCACCCCGTTTAGTTCATCTTCAATTAAACGCAGTCTTTCATCCAGAAACCGGCGGGTATTCTGGTATATAATTCCTTTATAAGTTACTGTAGAAGTGCCATATAACTGCACCAGGTTTGTAAGCACATCAACCGCTCTTGAAGCTACCACATCGGAATAACTGATGTCCACAATAGAAGAACCTTTGGAAAGCGGTGCTACAGCAATAGCGGCTTTCATACCGCCTGCTGCTGCACTTACCGGCTGAATATTTATTGAAATTTTATCCAGCTTCTGAACTTCTCTATATTCTTTATTTATTTTCCAGCGGACGGTGCCAAAGCTGGCCGCTATCAAGGTATCAATGGGATAAAGTACGCCATTAAATCTTACCTTATTGCCTGCCAGTTGCGCCTCGCCGCCTGTATAAGATTTTATGGCATCCGGATTTTCAAGTTCCAGATAAAAAGGAATATTGTCGTAATACTGAGACACACGTATGCGTCCCTGCACAGAATAAGAGATGTTCAACTGTAATTTGGAAGCCACTTTTGCCAGCAGGTCTTTAGAGGTAAGAATTTGCATTTCCCTCTCTGTTTCGGCGCTGGCATTCTTGTATTCAAAGCGAAAAATTTCCTGTAGGTTGGCGCTTTTTTGCTGCGTTTCATCATTTACCACTATCCTTGCTTTGGCCACATATACCGGCAGTTGATAGCGCAGGTAAATACGGGCACCCAGTATACCCAGCAATCCAGCTATTACAATAAGGGGCCAAAAAGGCAATAGCCTGTACAACAGCCGTTGTATCTGTTCGCCCTGGTCAAGCTCATCTTCCTTTACAGTAGTTTCCTGGTTTGCATTAGACATGCTGGTAAATGTATTGATTAATTATTTCCGCAGGTTGATAAGGGTAAGTATAAGAGACAATCCTACTGCGGCGATACTCAGGTATTGTAAACTGCCATTGCGGCTGATGAATTTTGAATTAACAGGTTCAACATAAATAACATCATTTGTTTTTAGATAAAAGAAAGGAGAATTAAAAACATCTTTCGACAAAAGGTTTACACGACCTGCCGTTCTTCTGCCCTGCTCCTCTCTTACCACCAGCACATTTTCTCTACGACCAAGTGTAGTTAAATCTTTGGCCGCACTTATAGCATCCAGAATGGTGGTACGTTCAGTTATCATTTGATACTTTCCCGGACTGGATACCTCCCCCAGTACAGAAAAATTATAATTTAAGAACCTAACATTTACTACCGGATTTTTTGTATAATCTTTTAATAAATCGGTAAGTAGATTTTCAAGCTGAAGCCTTGTTAAGCCTTCCGCTTTGATTTTACCTATCAGCGGAAACTTTATATTGCCATCGGCCTCTACAAGGTATCCGGTAGCCGGGCTGGCAGATGTAGCACCTGCCTGAATTGTATTCGTTGCGCCATTAAAAATAGTTAAATCATTTACATTACTGCTGGCAAAAATTATAGAAAGCTGATCATTTTTTTGAATGGTGTTTTGAAAATCGGTTGGCGCTATCCGGATTTTTTCTAATACTGCACTATCCGTTAAATCATTAAAATAAATTACTTTTTTGGAAGAAGTACAAGCAGAAAATATTACGACCGACAAAATGAAAACCAACATTAAATATTTTATACCAGGGTTTATTTTTAGCATCGGAAGTGTGGTGAATTTTATAAATTTAAAAGAAGAAAGTAAACGGTAAATTTTTTAATGCATAGCCTGCTAACACTGATAAGTTTTCATGGCTTCGCCACTCTCAGTCACATGCCAGTGAGGAGATAAAAATTATCAGCAACCTTAAATGGCATGAAACCAATGCCCAGAATAATAAAATATTTTATGTGTTACCTGCAATATCTATTGATACATGTAAACAAATAACTATAAAGGGTTATTTTATTTTGGAGGCAAAAATAGCTTTTTTTAGCATGATTAACCATAAA
>JAYWIB010000090.1:0-4810 GCA_043789265.1 Chitinophagaceae bacterium | reverse complement strand
AGGCAAAGTTTAGTTTAAAAGTAGAAAATGCAGCAGGTAAAGCAGTAGCCAATAAAACGGGTACACTGTTTATGAAAGGCAGCAAATACCGCATCAGTGTTACCGGCCAGGAAATTTTTTGTGATGGCGCCAATGTATCCACTTATGATCAGCCTGCAAAAGAACTAACCATTACTAAAATTGATCCTTCGGCAAACACCCTTACTCCTCAAAAGTTGTTTACTAATTTTTACGATAAAGATTTTTTATACAAACTGAATGGCGAAAAAACCGTGGCTGGTAAAAAGTTGCAGGAAATAGAACTGACGCCAATAGATAAAAGCAAACCTTTCTTTAAAGTGTTGTTGTATATAAACAAAGCCAGCAGTACCATCATCAGTTCTAAATTGTTTGAAAAGGCGGGCAATAAATATACTTACGCAGTAGGCAGTATAAATACCAATGCCAGCATCACCGATGCACAGTTTGTATTTGATGCTAAAAAATTTCCCGGTACAGAAATAGTTGACCTGCGGTAATAGAAATATATCATAAAAAAAAGCGAAACCTTTATTGAGTTTCGCTTTTTTATTTATTGCAGTAAATGCTTTTTTTAATTATTACTTTCTGCAAACTCTTTGCGGATAATATTTAATGCACCGCCTGCCTTAAACCATTCTATCTGCTGATGATTGTAAGTATGATTTACCTGTATGGTTTCCCAACTACCATCGGCGTGGTTCAGTACCAGTTGCAGCGGCATGTTTGGTAAAAAAGATTGCAATCCTTCAATGTCTATCGCATCATCTTCCAGTATTTTATCATAGTCTTCTTTGCTGGCAAATGTTAGTGCCAGCATGCCCTGCTTTTTTAAATTGGTTTCGTGTATACGTGCAAATGATTTTACCAGCACTGCACGTACGCCCAGGTGGCGTGGCTCCATAGCAGCATGCTCACGGGATGAGCCTTCGCCATAATTTTCATCACCCACCACAATGGTGCCGATGGTGGCTGCTTTGTAGGCACGCTGTGTTACAGGCACGGGGCCATATATACCCGTAAGCTGATTTTTTACACTGTCCGTTTTTTCATTAAAAAAGTTTACAGCGCCTATCAGCATGTTGTTGCTGATATTATCCAGGTGGCCGCGGAATTTAAGCCAGGGGCCAGCCATGCTGATATGGTCGGTGGTACATTTTCCTTTGGCCTTTATCAATAATTTCAGTCCTTTTAAATCTGTTCCTTCCCAGGCGGGGAATGGATCCAGCAATTGCAGGCGCTTACTGTCAGGCGATACTTTTACCTCTACATTGCTGCCGTCTTCTGCAGGCTGCTGGTAGCCGGCATCTTCCACTGCAAATCCTTTTACCGGCAGTTCATCACCACTTGGCGGATCAAGTTTTACCATTTCTCCTTTATCATTTACAAGGCTGTCGGTAAGCGGATTAAAAGATAAATCACCAGCAATGGCCATTGCTGTCACTATTTCCGGGCTGCCCACAAATGCATAGGTATTTGGGTTGCCATCTGCACGCTTGGCAAAGTTGCGGTTAAAGCTGTGTACGATGGTGTTCTTCTCCGCTTTTTCGGCACCCACCCTTGCCCACATTCCAATGCAGGGGCCACAGGCATTGGCAAATACGGTGGCGCCAATGTTATCAAACACTTCTAAAAATCCATCTCTTTCAATGGTGTACCGTACCTGTTCGCTGCCTGGTGTTATCGTAAATTCAGATTTTAATTTTAATCCTTTAGCACTTACCTGCCTTGCCAGGCTTACCGCACGACTAATGTCTTCATAAGAAGAGTTGGTGCAACTGCCTATCAAACCTACTTCAATTTTTGTGGGCCATCCATTGGCAGCCGCAGCCTCTTTCATTTTGGAAATTGGCGTGGCCAGGTCGGGTGTAAAGGGACCGTTTAAATGCGGTTCCAGTTCATCCAGGTTTATTTCTATTACCTGGTCAAAATAAGTAGCGGGGTCAGCGTATACTTCAGCATCGCCAGTTAAATGATCTTTGATTTCATCAGCCATTGCAGCTATTTCTTCTCTGCCTGTTGCTTTAAGGTAGCGGCTCATGCTTTCATCATATCCAAAAGTAGAAGTGGTGGCGCCAATTTCCGCACCCATATTACAAATAGTACCCTTGCCCGTGCAACTCATACTGGTAGCGCCTTCGCCAAAGTATTCCACCACGGCGCCGGTACCGCCTTTTACAGTAAGTATACCGGCCACTTTCAATATTACATCTTTAGGCGCTGTCCATCCGCTTAGTTTACCTGTAAGTTTTACGCCAATCAGTTTGGGCATTTTTAATTCCCACGGCAGGCCGGCCATTACATCACAGGCATCGGCGCCGCCCACACCAATGGCAATCATTCCGAGTCCTCCTGCATTTACAGTATGGCTGTCAGTACCAATCATCATGCCTCCGGGAAAGGCATAGTTTTCCAGCACCACCTGGTGTATGATACCTGCACCGGGTTTCCAAAATCCAATGCCATATTTATTGCTTACGCTGGCCAGAAAATCATACACCTCACTGCTTTCATGTACGGCTCTGTCTAAATCTGTTTTGCTGTTAATCTTTGCTTCTATCAGATGATCGCAATGCACCGTGCTGGGTACCGCCACCTTGGTACGGCCGCTTTGCATAAACTGCAGCAGCGCCATCTGTGCCGTGGCATCCTGCATGGCCACCCTGTCGGGTGCAAAGTCCACATAGCTTTTTCCCCGTTCATAAGCCGACGCAGCATTACCCTGCCACAGGTGGGCATACAATATTTTTTCTGTAAGCGTTAATGGCTTGCCTACTGCTTTTCGTGCCGCATCAATACGGTTTGCAAAATTATTGTAAACCTTTTTAATCATGTCAATGTCGAATGCCATACTGTAGATTTGAAATTAAAAAATGTATTGTTTCTATAATGAAAAAAGCATCATTGTGCTCAGTTACTTTTTTATTTATTCCGGTGAAAATGGATAATTGTCAATTGATGCGAATGTACAAAAAAGAAGCATGATTAAAAGCACCCTATCCAAATCATTCATGCAGCATGGCCGTCTGTATTAATTTTTTTATTTTAATAAGTCAGCCGTGTGCTTACACATATATTCTTTTATCTTTACAGTATGAACCGCTTTAAACATTTTATCGAATGGCATGTATTTGGCGTATGCACTGCTGTTGGTGAGCGGATGGGTATTGCCACTGCTGTTATCCGCAAATATTTTATTTATATTTCTTTTATGACGATGGGTTCTCCCATTGTTATTTATTTTTTTATTGCTTTCTGGATGAATATAAAACGATATATCCTCAATGCACGGCGCAATCCGCTAAGATATCTTTAAAAACCACTTTTATTTATTATCAAATTTTACGTGAAGCAATTACAGCATGATTGTAATTGAAATCAATCATATTGACAATAAAAATCTGTTGAAACGGATGGCGGCTGTAATGGGTGTGCCTTATAAAAATGAAGACTATATCACCCTAATATCACCCGTGGGCACCGGTATCATCAAACTCCTGCATCTTGCAGATGATTTACAGGTGCTGGTGGCGGACGCCACTTTTTATCAGCATGTGCTGGCAAAAAGAGATTACTCCGAAAAACGTTACTACATACTTCACTTTGATGACCTGTACATACAGCATTCAGCCACCTTTAGTGTAGATGGAGAAAAACTCCACAAAACTAATACGAGACATTCTGTGGCAAGACTTACGAGCAATGTATTTTTCAACACAGAAGAAATTGCCGCTAACACGCCCTTTAAAACCATAAAGATTTTTTTTAGTGAAGCATGGCTTAAAAAATACCTTGGGCTGGATGCAGCAGAAAATGGTCTTGAAAAATATGTATCGCTGAAGACGGCCAGTTTTGATATTGAAAAACTGGATGCTGATTATCTCAGGCTTATGGACGAATTGTGGCATGCGGAAAAGGGAGATACACTGCAGAATATCTTTCTGCAAAACAGGGTTACTCTGCTGATGGAACTTTTCTTTACACGCCTTACGCAAAAGCTGCAGCACCTGCACCTGCACCATACATTAAATGAAAGTGATGTGGAAAGAGTGGCTGAAGTGGAAAAAATAATTACCGCCGGCTACAGCAGTACGCCATTGACGATTGATGAACTGGCATGTAAAATAAATATGAGCAGTACACGGCTGAAGACAAATTTTAAACTGCTGTACGGCGACAGTATTTATGCGTACTATCAAAAAATGCGATTGCAAAAAGCACGGGAGTTATTGCTGAGCGGCCGTTATACCATCAATAAAGTGGCACATGCAGTGGGGTATGCAAGCACTTCTAATTTTATCCTTGCTTTTAAAAAACAATTTAACCAGTTGCCAGGGCAAATGCTCAGGCAGAAAACATAAGACGGTATCACTTTTATATCTTTATTCAAACAAATAGCTTTGTTTAGGTTTCATTATAAATATACTGACCACCTTAAATATTTTGCAGAGCTTGCTGGTATGCTGCAGGTGCCTGTACACAACAATACTTTTTTTTTACCGCCGCATATTGGTACCGGTTATGTAAGGGTAACGGAGCTTGCCAACGGACTGCAGGTATTGATAAATGAAGTTACTATCAATGAAGATGTACATTTTATAAGAGACGTATCTGCACAAAACAGCTACACCCTGCGCTTTGATGAAATCACCGGTATTGATAACCTTACACTGGATATGGGCGGTAACATTCTGAAAGAAAGCAGGCTTGCCTATTCTGGTGCTTTCCTTACAAATTCCCTGTGTGAACTGGCATATACAGCTTCTGCCGGCACGCAGGACAGGTGTGTAAA
>JAYWIB010000089.1:0-4815 GCA_043789265.1 Chitinophagaceae bacterium | reverse complement strand
CAATGATGGCTTTCATGCTCACCCACGGGTTCTGTCTGTGAAATATATTCCCGTCCATCTTTTCCATAATCATATGCACCACGATGCACAGCCGGTATTTCGCCAGGCCAGTTGCCGTGTCCCGGACGCAATGGTGTTGTCCACTCAAGTGTATTAGCACCCCAAGGATTCGGAGTGGTTAATTTTCTGCCTTTAAATATGCTGTAAATAAAATTGAATACAAACAGCAGTTGTACAGCAAATACAATCATGGATACAAAACTTATAAACTGGTTAAGTCCACCAAACATTTTAAAAGATTCCCATCCGGAAAAATCATAATAGCGGCGGGGCATACCTGCCAGCCCTTCGTAATGCATTGGCCAAAAAATTAAATATGCACCTACAATAGTTACCCAAAAATGAATATAGGCCAGTGTATTGTTCATAAACCGTCCGAACATTTTGGGAAACCAGTGGTACACGCCGGCAAACATCCCAAAGAATGAAGCCACACCCATTACAATATGAAAGTGAGCTACCACAAAATAGGTATCATGCAAATGAATATCCAATGCAGAATTTCCAAGAAATATACCTGTGAGACCGCCACTGATGAACATGCTTACAAAACCTATTGCAAAAAGCATCCCCGGCGAAAAGCGGATGTTGGCACGCCACAGTGTAGTGAGCCAGTTAAATACTTTGATGGCCGAGGGTACCGCAATCAATAAAGTAAGTAATACAAAGAATGCACCCAGGAAAGGATTAAGCCCTGTTACAAACATATGATGTGCCCATACGAGAAATGCAAGTATTGCAATTGCAAACAATGACCCAACCATTGCCATGTAACCAAAAATTGGCTTGCGGCTGTTTACTGAGATAATTTCTGACGACATACCCATTGCAGGCAATAAGATAATGTATACTTCCGGATGACCGAGGAACCAAAAAAGATGCTGGAATAAGATAGCGCTGCCACCCTCGTTTGGTAAAATTTTCCCATTAACGACAATGTCGCTTAAAAAGAAACTTGTACCCAGGTTGCGATCGAATAACAATAAAATGGCGCCGGATAAAAGAACAGGAAAAGACAATACACCTAATACAGCCGTAAAGAACAATGCCCAGATAGTAAGCGGCAATCTTGTCATACTCATGCCTTTTGTACGCATGTTTAAAATGGTGGAAATATAATTTAAACCACCCAATAAAGAACTTACAATAAACATGGCCATACTTACCAGCCACAAGTCCATACCAATTTTAGAACCACTGGATGCATCGCCCAGGGCGCTTAATGGTGGATAGATTGTCCAGCCGCCGCTGGCAGGGCCTGTTTGTACAAACAATGAGCTAAACATAATAACTGATGCAAGAAAAAAGAACCAGTAACTAAGCATATTCAGCATTGGAGAAGCCATATCCCTGGCGCCTATTTGCAATGGAATTAAAAAATTGGCGAAAGTACCGCTCAATCCTGCAGTTAGTACAAAGAAAACGAGGATGGTGCCATGCATGGTTACCAATGCATAATAAAACTCGGGCTGCAGTTTGCCGCCTTTGGCCCATTTACCTAAAAAATCTTCCAGAAAAGGAAAGCTGGATTCGGGGTAGCCGAGCTGTAATCTGAACAATACAGAAAACAATCCGCCAATGATAGCCCATATCATACCAGTTATTAAAAACTGTTTGGCAATCATTTTATGATCCTGGCTAAAAACATATTTGGTTATAAAAGTTTCGTGATGATGATGTTCGTGGTGTGCATCCTGCGCCGCTTGAACATCTGCTTCGTGTAGTGTTACTGTATTGCTCATATCTCTTACTTTAACCATTATTAATTTAATTGGCTGCAGGCATTACTGCTGCCAGTGGAGTACTTTGTTTTTTTGTTGAATCTGTTTTTGGAGCATCGGCTGCCTTAGGAGCTTTATCCGGAAAAACAGTGAAATATTCTGGCTTTTGCGAAGCAAGCCAAAGCTTATAATCTGCTTCCTTTTCTACAATGATTACGCCACGCATGGAGAAATGTCCCTTGCCACACATCTGGTCGCAGCTTATTTCATATGTAAAGTTTGGATTACCGCTTCTCACTTTCATTTCTTCGGTAGTATATAACGGTGTGAACCATAATGTGGTGGGAATGCCAGGTACCGCATCCATCTTTAACCTGAAATGAGAAAGACCAACATCATGAATAACATCCTGTGCATTGATTACAAATTTTACTGGTTTTCCTACAGGCAGGTGCATCGTGCCGCCCACGTGTATATCATCCAAACTTGCTTTATCATTAAAGTCCACCCCCAGGCTGTTAGCGCCTTTGGTTAATCTGTAATCTTTTTTTCCCAGTACTTTATCGCTGCCCGGATACCTGAACTCCCAGCCAAACTGGTGACCGGTTACTTCCACTACAACAGAACCTTTGGGTGCCTCACCTGTCATTTTAAACCAGTATTTTAAACCAAATACTACCAGCACGGTAAGAAATATTGCAGGCACTGTTGTCCATATCAATTCCAACTTGGTATTATGCGGAAAGTAATATGCTTTTTGTCCGTCTCTTTCCTGGTATTTAAATGCAAACCAGAACAACAGAATTTGTGTAATAAAAAATACCACTCCTGTTACTGCAATGGTGATGTACAGCATCAAATCAATTTTTTCGCCATGGTCAGATGCTGCACCCTGCGGAAACAATGTTTTATTATAATACAAATCATTGCACCACCAGCAGCCAATAAGACCCAGTACAAGAAAGGCTATCAGCAGGAAAGCATTAATTTTATTATTTTGCTTGCGTGCTTTTTCCTCGCCTTTTAATACACTAACATATTCACTTGCTTTCGCAATCTGAAAAATGACAACGAAAATCATTATTACTATCGCTATCAACAAAATCTCTGTCATGGTGCAAAATTATATTCAGTAATTAGTATTCTCTCTATTTGTTTATAACAATTTCCTTTGGTTTAAGTTCTATGTATGATGTATCATACTTTCTTTAAGGAAAGGATGGTTTTTAGCCGTAAGCGAATGGCTGGTAAGATACACACCCACCCTCCACATAATGATACCAATAAACAGGGCCGCAATTCCAAATTCAAAAGGCATCAGTTCGGCTTTGTCCTCCAAGGTACCCGGCATTACCATTTGCCAAAAATCTATCCAGTGGCCAAAGATGATAAGTATGGCCATAAAAGTTACCAGTGTATAATTTCTTTTAGCGGCCTTCTTCATCAGTATCAGCAGAGGGCATACAAAATTTAATATCAGGTTCAAAAAGAATATACCACGGTACGGACCCTGAACCCTTATTTTAAAGTAACCTGTTTCTTCTGGTATGTTGGCATACCATATCAGCATGTATTGAGAAAACCACAGGTATGTCCAGAACACAGAAAACGCAAACATAAATTTACCTATATCATGCAAATGCTCTTCAGTAACATATTCCAGTTGCCCCCGGTTTTTTAAGAATACAACAAACAGCGCAACCAATGCCATGCCTGAAACAAATGTGCTGGCAAAACTGTACCAGCTAAACATGGTGCTGTACCAGTGTGCATCTATACTCATAATCCACAGCCAGGGAACGGTAGACCCTACAGTAAGGCCGAAGAATACAATAAACACAGATGCCCAGATGATATTTTTATTAACCCATGTTTTACCTGTTTCATAATCCATCGGGCCTGTTTGATCGCTTTCAATACTCAGGTCACGCATTTTCTTTCCAAGAAACCACCAGAGAAGAATAGTGATGGCACTCCATACAGTAAAGAATCCTGGATTTAAAAAACCGCTTTTTCCTTTTAATATTTTATCATGCGCTACCGTTTCTTTATTTACCCAATGGTATATATCATCATGGCCTCCCCATACTATAGCCATCAATATTAAAAATGTAATAATGCCAAGTACGGGTACTACGCTGGATATAGCTTCGGGTACCCGGCGCAATGCCACCTGCCACCCACCCATGGCGAGTGTGGTAACTCCAATAAAAAACATACTGGCATTTACCAGCAGCAGCCAGAAAGTGCAATTTTGTAACAGCACTGCCCAAAAGCGAGTACCGCTTGTTATTTCACCATGCGCCCCATGAGCAAAGGGATGGAACATGATTAAACCATACAGCAATGCAATTACACCAGCGGCTATCAGCCCCATCGTCCATTTTTTATAATTGCCTGGTAATTCGAATGAATGATTCATCTAAAACTATTTTGAGTGTGTGCTTTTTTTATCCTTTTTTTACTGATGAGCTGTCTTTGGCCGCAGTGGCTGTGGCTGCGCCTGCTTGGGCCTTGGGCTGCAGTGTTCTTACATACTGTACTACCATCCACCGTTGCTTCCTGCCCAGTTGCGATGCATAGCTGCCCATATTATTTTTTCCATAATAAATAGAATGGTATATAGTGCCGTCTGCCATCTTCACATATTGATCTCCTGTAAGGTTTACCACACCACCCAGCTTGGCTGTCAGTGGGCCGTTGGCTTTACCTTCTGCCCCATGGCAGATACCGCAGTTGATATTATACAGCCGGGAAGCTTCTGCACTGTCATTTCCTGCCAAGGGAGGAAGTGGATTTTTTACCTGTGCACTCAGGGCATATCCCACCGAATCGTTGGGCAGGGTATATGCACCAATATCGCCCCTGGCTATTGTTCCGTCTACCGGTTTTCTGTTGTAAAATATTTCTTTACCCAAAGCGCCTGCATTAGCTGTAAATTTTGTAGAATCCAGTTCTGCATAAGTTTCCATGGCACGGCTATAAGTCATATCCGGCATGTATATACTGCCTGGCTGCCGCTTGCTTTTGCAAC
>JAYWIB010000088.1:0-4820 GCA_043789265.1 Chitinophagaceae bacterium | reverse complement strand
CCGGCATATTTTCTGACAAACTTATAAAGCAGGAAACAAAAAATAAAATAATTATTTCTTATTCTGAATTGTACGGCGTGGCATATGGATTTTGGGTAACGGATGTAACATTTGGAAATACAAAAACAAAAGCGGCAGACAGGCAGGGAGCTATTATGGGAAGCAATGCTACCTGGCTTCATTTGATTCCTGAAAACAAATCAGTATTGATTTTATCAAATACAAATGCCACAAACATCAATGAACTGCGTACACAATTTGTGACCGAAATGCTTAGCAAATAGTTTGCTTTAACGCTTACCAAACCCAATCAACTGTATTACTCTAAAATAGAATTTGATCCACATATTCCATAATATACATTGCTCTGTTAACGGCGCACAAATATACATTGCCTGAAAATGGGCAACAGTAAAAATGCAATAGCTGAAATAATGGAAGGTCCGGAATGTTTTTTAAAGACAAATAAATATGCAGGCCTGACCTCAAACCTTAAACCTTATATCCTAAACATCGGATAAAAAAATACGACCTGGTAATTACCACCTGGTTTACAGCAGGAAATTTTTACCCGGAAAGTTTTTTCTTTTGAAACCTATGGATTAAACAATGAAACACTTGATCTTTCAAAAAATGAAAAGTTTACAACCATATTTAAAAATGCGTATGCGCTGTTGAACGAAGGCGGACAAGTATTGATTGGTGCCTGTTACATAGACAACAACAGTACACGGCTAAAGCAGGAAGAGTCGTACAAAAAAATGGGCATGACCGTAATTACCAATGAACGGGATAGTTTTACTGCCACCCGTGAAGGCTTCTGGAGTAAGCGTTTTACACAACAAAAAATGCTGGAGTATCTTCATTTTGTATCACCGGAAAAAATAAGTTTTACCCCGCTGGATACCTATGATTATGCCATGCAGGTAAGCATACGAAAATAGAAATCAGCTATTTTTTTTGATAGGCTTCTAAAGCTTTTTCAAGGCAGTCCATTGCTTTTTCGATGTCTGTTGTATTGAGTACATACGCAAGCCTTACTTCATTTTTGCCTAATCCTTTTGTACCATAAAAGCCGGTAGCAGGCGCCAGCATTACCGTTTGACCCTGGTAACTGAAAGATTCCAGCAGCCATTGACAAAATGTATCTGCATCATCAATGGGCAGCCGGGCCATGGCATAAAATGCACCTCCCGGGTTGGGGCAAAATACACCGGGGATTGCATTCAGTTTTTTTACAATCGTATCCCGGCGGCGTTTGTATTCCGCCTTTGCGGTATCAAAATAATCATCGGGTAAGTCCACTGCTGCTTCGCCCAGTATTTGTGCAAAGCCGGGGGGGCTAAGCCTTGCCTGTGCAAATTTCATTACTGCATTCAGCAACTCTTTATTTTTTGTAATAAAGGCGCCAATCCTTCCGCCGCAGGCGCTGTATCTTTTACTGATGGTATCCATCAGCACAATATTATCATCTACACCAGTCAGGTGCATGGCGCTTGTGTGTGTGCCTTCATAACAGAACTCACGGTAAGCCTCATCCGCAAAAAGATAGAGGTTGTGTTTTAAAATTATCTGCCGGAGAATTTCCATTTCGGCTTTGCTGTACAGGTAACCGGTAGGATTGTTGGGATTGCAGATAACAATCGCTTTTGTTTTAGGCGTTATGGCCTTTTCAAATTCCTCTATCGGCGGCAATGCAAATCCTGTTTCAATGGAAGAAGTGATGGGCACTACATGCACACCTGCCGATACAGCAAAGCCATTGTAGTTGGCATAAAAAGGTTCCGGAATAATTACTTCATCACCTGCATCCATGCAGGCCATAAAACCAAAGAGAATGGCTTCGCTGCCGCCGGTGGTAATGATGATTTGTTCATGCGTTACATCAATGCCCACTTTTTTATAATACTGCACCAATTTTTTCCTATAGCTTTCATTACCTGCGCTGTGGCTGTATTCCAGCACTTTAAAATCGCTTTTACGCACAGCCTCCAGCGCTTGCGGCGGTGTTTCAATATCCGGCTGCCCAATGTTCAGGTGATATACTTTGGTGCCACGCTTTTTTGCAGCTTCTGCATACTGCACTAATTTTCTGATTGGTGATGGCGGCATCTGCTGGCCACGCTGGCTTATCGTTAGCATGCTGTAAAGATAATGGTGTTTGCTTTTGTGCAAATTGCCGGGGAGATTGATTTTTTTACGCTGGTATTGATTGATTTACGGTCTGACCTCCGGTGCAGACCGTAGCGGAAAAATTTCATTCAAATCTGTAGCCTCTTAAAAAATCTTCCACGTTCATTCTTTTCTTTCCTTCCAGTTGCAGTTCTTTCACCGCAACAAATCCATCAGCACAGGCAAATTTCAACAATGTTTTTCCGTCAGAAATATATTCCCCCGGTTTCTTCGTTGCCCTTTCACCTTCACCAGAAGCCTCCTTTTCACTCTTATAAATCTTCAGCATCTTACCATTTAAAAAAGTAAATGCACCCGGAAACGGCGACAGCCCACGGATTAAATTATGCACTTCTATAGCAGTTTTATTGAAATCAATCTCACATGTTGCTGTAAATATCTTTGGAGCATGTTTCAACGCAGTCTGACCGTCCCGGTCTGACTGGGTTTGCGGCATTTCATTCAAAGTGCCATCCGCCAATTCCTTCATCGTCCTCACCAGCAATGCCGCCCCAATCTCTTTCATCCTGTCATGCACTTCACCGGCATTTTCATTTTCACCAATGGGAAAACTTTCCTGCAACAGGATATCACCGGTGTCAATTTCATGTTTCAGTTTAAAAGTGGTAACCCCGGCTTCTTTTTCTCCATTCATCACCGCCCAGTTGATGGGTGCAGCGCCACGGTATTGCGGCAATAAACTTCCATGCAAATTAACCGAACCCATCGGCGGCATATTCCACACCACTTCGGGCAGCATGCGGAAGGCAACTACAATTTGCAAATCGGCATTCAATGATTTCAGTTCAGTCAAAAATTCAGGGTTCTTTAATTTTTCCGGCTGCAGCACATGCAGGTTATTTTCAACTGCATATTTTTTCACCGCACTTTGCTGCAGTTGCATGCCACGTCCTGCATGTTTATCAGGAGCAGTGATAACACCCACAATATTGCAGCCTGCTTTCACCAATGTATCCAGTGAAGCCACTGCAAATTCAGGTGTACCCATAAAAACAATACGTAAGTCTTTGTAATCTTTCATGTGTGCGAAGGTAAAAGAAGGCGGCGGCATTGATAATCAGAAATCCGTATACAGCAAATACTTCTTCCTTATCTTTTTAAACTTCACCAGCGCAGGCTCCCAGCTTTTTCTTATTTGGGCTTCTGTTTTGCCACTTTTAATTTGCTGTACCAGCAGATCATTGCCTGCAAGTTTGTGGATGAAATTATTTTTCAAAAAGAAACTGTCTTTGCCGGGAAAAAGTTTGTAAGCCTGCACCAGGTATTTTAATTGGATTTTACCATTCAGTTTTTTCAGCATCGCATTTGTTGTTGCGGCACTTTCGTTCCAGCCATAGCATTGCTGATAAAAACATTTGCTGCTTTTGGCGCCGGCATTTGGTTTAGGGGTGAAGGCAAATAAATTTTTGGGCAAAGATGGATGACCAAAAACCTGGAATGGTTTATCGGTGCCACGGCCTTCACTCAGTACTGTGCCTTCAAAAAAACAGGTGGAAGGATAGATATAGATGCTTTGTATTTCTCTTAGGTTGGGTGATGGTGCAACAGGCAAAATATATTTTGTGCTGTGGTCATAATTTTTGCATTTGATCACCTGCACATGAAAAGGCGTGTCTGCTGTTGGTTCTGTAGTGATGTTGTAGCTGTTGATTTCATTGGCTTTTTGTGAAAGCCATTTTTCTCCTGCAAGCATCAGTGCATATTCGCCGATGGTCATCCCGTATACAATGGGAATTGACTGCATGCCGATAAAGCTTTTAAATTTTTTATCCAGCACCGGGCCATCCACATAAAATCCATTTGGATTTGGCCGGTCCAGCATCATGAGCTGTTTGTGATTTTCGATACAGGCTTCCAGCAGATATTCCAATGAAGAAATAAAGGTATAGAAACGAACACCCACATCCTGTATGTCGAACACTACTGCATCCACATCTTTTAAATCTTCTGCGGTTGGTTTTTTATGTTCGCCATACAAACTAATGATAGGCAGGCCGGTTTTTTTATCAATGTTATTGTCCACATGTTCGCCTGCATCGGCAGTGCCACGAAAACCATGTTCAGGACCAAATATTTTTACGACATTGATTCCGCTGCTGATGAGTGTGTCCACCAAATGTGTGTCGGCTACCATGCTGGTCTGGTTGGCAAATACAGCAATGGCTTTCCCTTTTATCATGGGGAAATATACCTGTGTTCTTTCTGCGCCCACAATTACAGGGGCGTTGTTCAATCGTTTTATTGTTGAATGATTGGGTTGTGCATTCAGATGCATTCCTGTTTGCAGGATAATAAAGAATATGAATGTAAATATTTTGTTCATGCGGTAAAGTTCAACAAAAGGAAGGGGATTTCAAAAGACCTCACAGGTTTCAAAAACCTGTGAGGTCTGGTCAGGTTCAACAAACTTCACATGTTTCCAAATCCTTCAAAAGACCTCACAGGTCTCCAAAACCTGTGAGGTCTGGGGAGATTCAAAAGACTTTAAATGTTTCTAAAACCTGTGAGGTCTGGGACAGTAATTTAATTCGGTTGATTGAGGATAAACTTTTAATTTGCGCCCTTCATTGAAATCATCTTTTTACCTTATCATTTTTGTGGCTCAACAGAGCTGATATTGTACAAGA
>JAYWIB010000087.1:0-4821 GCA_043789265.1 Chitinophagaceae bacterium | reverse complement strand
GCGGTAAAATGTTTTGCCTGCTCCAGTGCATTCTGTCCTGTGCTTCCATCCAGTACCAGCATTACTTCATGCGGTGCATTGGGAATTACTTTTTGAATCACTCTTTTTATTTTACTCAGCTCATCCATCAGGTGGGCTTTGTTGTGCAGCCGCCCTGCAGTGTCAATTATTATCACGTCCGTATTTCGGGCAACACCACTTATTACAGTATCATAAGCCACCGAAGCCGGATCGCTGCCCATCTCTTTTTTTACAATGGGTACGTTTGTCCGCTCACTCCATATCGTTAACTGGTCTACAGCTGCGGCCCTGAAAGTATCTGCAGCACCCAGCAATACCGACTTGCCGGCCAATGTAAAATTATGTGCCAGCTTGCCAATGGTGGTGGTCTTGCCCACACCATTTACGCCCACTACTAAAATGATGTGAGGCTTATTGCCGGCGGGCAGTTCATAGTTTTGATAACTGGTATCCTGCGGCGCAGCCACCAGCATATTTTCAATTTCAGTTTTTAAAATTGAGGTAAGCTCGCTGCTGTTAAGGTATTTATCTGCCGCCACTCTTTTTTCAATCCGTTCTATTATTTCCACAGTAGTTTCAATACCTACATCGGCGCTTACAAGCGCATCCTCCAGGTTGTCCAGTACTTCGGCATCTACAGTACTTTTGCCCGCAATGGCTTTTGTGATTTTGCTGAAAAAGCCTTCCCTTGTTTTTTGTAAGCCCTGGTCAAGCGTTTCCTGCTGGTGTTTTTTTCCAAAAAGTTTATCGAAAATGCCCATATACTTTGATCCGAAATACGGAATGATTTTGAATGAATAATATTATTTAGAGGGCGGGTTTAAAATTAAGAAAGCTGTCCCGGAATAAACCAGGACAGCTTAACTATTTTGACTCCACATCAGTAAACCTACTGTGCTAAGAATTCTTTAATCTTGTCTTTGTGAACGATAGCCTCTTTAAAAGTATAAGCACCTGTTTTTGGGCTTCGTACGGCACGTATTACTTTGGTCCAGTTTTTAGCTTCTGACGCTGCTTTCTGGTCTTTGGTTTTTATCGCCGTTTTTGCTGCTTTTGCCATTGTATAAAATTAAAAAGTTAATTACTTAATTTCTTTGTGAACAGTTACTTTTTTAAGAATGGGATTGAACTTTTTCAACTCCAGTCTTTCAGGCGTATTTTTTTTATTTTTTTTGGTGATGTAACGGCTTGTTCCCGGCTTACCGCTGGTTTTGTGTTCCGTACATTCCAAAATTACCTGTACCCTGTTTCCTTTCTTTGCCATTTTGTAAAGTTTAATATTTTTTCACCCTCAAAGGGAGCGATGCATTAGATTTTTTCTCCCGCCAGCCTCATTTTTTTTACAACTGAAGCAAGGCCGTTTTTGTTGATGGTACGGATAGCTTCTGAAGAAACTTTTATGGTTACCCATTTGTCTTCTTCAGCTAAAAAGTAACGCTTGGTCTGTAAATTGGGTAAAAACCTGCGCTTAGTTTTAATATTGGAATGGGATACCTTGTTTCCCGTAATCGGCTTCTTACCTGTAACCTGACATACTCTGGCCATATTGCTAATTTTTTGGACGGCGAAGGTAAGTAAACATTTTTAATTTAAATCTGTGGTGTAGCTTTTTTTTATATTATTATCTGGTGCAACAGCGGCGGCTGTGGAAAAGTAAATCCTTTACATCTAACTCGCTTTAAAAAAAGGGTGCGTTTAAATTTTATATTTAAGAGATTAGCGCATTTTTCCCTGACTGTTTCTGTACCATTCATTCGCCATCTGAAACAATACAGATAGCAAAATGAGCCCCACTCCCAGGGAGAAATAAAAAGTAAAATGCTGGTTTTCTTTAAAAAAGATAAAGGCCAGCGCAATGCCGTATATGGGTTCTAAATTATAAGTGAGGTTGGCAGTAAAAGCAGAAATCTTTTTAAGCGCATGCAACTGCAGTTGAAAACCATATACAGTACAAATGAGCGCCAGTATAAGCAGCCAGACTAAGTCAGCAAAAGAAGGTATATAATAAGCGGCCGGAAAAAGCTGCAGGTAAAATGGAATGATGCCAGTCAATAACATCAAGCCACCCGACATTTCATATAAAGTAAGTATATCGGACGGGTGCTTCTTTAGCAGCCGCTTGTTCAGTATCAGAAAAAGCGAACCGCCAATGGCAGAAACAAGGCCAAACAATATCCCTGTTTTGTATTGCGGATGAAAATCGAAAATGATCCATATACCCGCTATGGACATAGCGCCCAGTAATACTTCTGTAAGCACAATTTGTTTTTTATACAATAGCGGCTCTAAAAAAGCAGTGAAAAAACCACAGCCGGATATACACACCACTGCAATGGAAACATTGCCATATTTAACACTGCCATAAAACGCCACCCAATGCACCGCAATAACGGCACCCGTTAATAGCAGTGGCAAAGCTTCTTTTGCAGGCATTGGGATAAATTTTTTTTTAAAAAATAAAAAAGCAGCCAGCGCCATTGCTGAAAACATCATCCTGTACCATACAAGCAACCCCTCATTAAGGCCAATTAATTTACCTAGTATGGCCGTAAAGCCAGCCAAAAAAACGGCAATGTGTAATTGAATAAATGCTTTTTTCATTTACGCAGATGCGGTGAAATGATGTAATGCAAATGCATCCCGGAAGGATGCATTTGTATGATGAAGTTATCTTTTTTTAAGCCGATTTAGTTTTTGATTGTTTTACTCCAAAAATGATAAGATGCAAAATGGCAATAACCAATGATATCATAAAGAGGTTGTCTTCATCTCCTGCTTTTAAAGAAGTTTTGTGCAGGTAGGCTATTGCTATTAATGCGATGCTTAAACCCAGGCCGGAAATATTTACGATAGAAAGCCCCTTTCTGTTAACAGCGCCATTGCCTAAAACACTTTTTTTAACGCCATAAAATAAATAAATATCAAACCCAATCAGCATCCATACTATCAGCCTTATCCATGTATCCGCAGGTAAAAAAACCATCATAAACAGGCAGGTAAAAATGCCCAGTGCCGGCACGAGCGGTACCAATGGGGTTTTAAAAGCCCTTGGCAAATCAGGCTGTGCTTTGCGTAACACCATTACACCTATACATACCAGTATAAAGGCAAAGAGGGTTCCAATACTCGTCATTTCACCTACAATACGGGCTGGTATAAATGCAGCGAAAAGACTTACAAAAACTAAAAACAGCAAATTGTTTTTATAAGGAGTTCTGAATTTTGGATGCACTTCAGAAAAAACTTTTGGCAATAAACCATCTTTGCTCATGCTGTAAAACACACGGCTTTGCCCCATCAGCATTACCAGTATTACAGAAGCATAACCGCCAAGTATAGCAATGATAATTGCTTTGTTCAGCCAGGGATAATCCGGTACTATCACGCCTGCTGCATTTGGTTTTCCCATATGCTCTATAGCCACTGCCACTGGTGCTATGCCATCCTGCCCTTTGAAAGTAGTGTAGCTGGTAACACCCGTCATTACATGTGCAAACAAAATGTACAGCACGGTACAGATAGCGAGTGACCCGAGTATGCCTATGGGCATATCTTTCTTGGGGTTTTTTGCTTCCTGCGCTGCAGTGGATACTGCATCAAAACCAATGTATGCAAAGAACACAATAGCAGCCGCTCTTATAATTCCGCTAAAACCAAACTCTCCAAACGTGCCGGTGTTTTCGGGTATATAAGGTGTGTAATTTTCTGTATTGATATAACTGAATCCAAGAATAATAAAAATCAATACAACCAATACTTTTATACCCACAATGATAGCATTTACTTTTGCAGATTCTGAAGTGCCTTTTATCAATAACATACTCATGCAGATAACAATAAATACTGCAGGCAGATTTATAATGCCACCGTCCCACGGGCCCACTGTAAATGCCGGGTCAAGATGCACGCCAAATGAATTTACAAACTTAACGAGGTAGCGGCTCCAGCTTATACTTACGGTAGCCGCACCCACTGCATATTCCAGCACCAAATCCCAGCCAATAACCCATGCAATAAATTCACCCATCGTGGCATAAGAATAAGTATAGGCACTTCCTGCTACAGGTATCATCGAAGCAAATTCGGCATAACACAGGCCGGCAAAAGCACAGCCAAGTGCTGCCACAATAAATGAGATAGTAATAGCAGGGCCTGCCTGGTTAGCTGCAGCGCCCCCTGTAATGGAAAATAAACCGGCGCCAATAATGGCTCCTATACCGAGCGCCACAAGAGAACGGGCACCTAATGTTTTCTTTAAACCTTTTTCAGAATCGGCAGCCTCCGCCATCAGAATATTCATAGGCTTTTTTACAAATAAACTCATATCATGTTTTGGTTTTTGTATACAATGAGTTGGAAAAATAAGCAATTAAATTAAATAATGCAGACTATCCATACTAAATAGTCCTGCCTCTTTTTTGCCGGCACAATTTCATTTAAGATTTACATGCAGTCCTTTAAAAAATCGGCATGGTTTAACTGATAAGTAAATAAAGATGGCATAAAACAACCGGCTGTTGTTTTTTATGCCGAAAGGTTGATAATAAGTATTAAATATTATATTGCAAAATTAATGGCGGCAGATACTGGGGGGCTGTTTTAATATATCACCGCCTGCTGCTTTTACAAACGAGCGTTAACTTTTAATATGGAATTAAAACCTGCAAAGCCCAACAGGCTTACACTGTACATAGGAATTGCTTTGCTGCTGGGTATTGTGGCCGGGTTTATTTTTAATAAAAATTATACAGGCGCAGAAAATGCACAGATAGCCAATGCAGAAATACAGGCCGTTCATCT
>JAYWIB010000086.1:0-4827 GCA_043789265.1 Chitinophagaceae bacterium | reverse complement strand
ATACCAACAAGCAATGCAACAATCGCTTTTGAATTAAAACCATTGCTGTATGTATATTCTCCCTTCTCTTTATACAAATCAGCGGCATTCAGTTCTTTGTTCCTGATAAAAAAATAATCAACAATCATGATACCACCAACAGGCCCCAGCAAGCTTGAGTAAGCAATCAGCCAGGTAAAAATATATCCATTGGGGTCGGCAATTAATTTCCATGGAAAAATTAAAACACCAATGACGCCAGTGATATAACCCCCTGTTTTAAAACTTATTTTTTGCGGAGCAAGATTAGAAAAGTCATTGGCAGGACTTACGATGTTGGCAGCAATATTTGTTGCCAAAGTTGAAATGATGATTCCAATCATGGCGAACGTAACCATCAGCTTGCTGTCGAATTTGCCGGCAAGCTTTACAATGTCCCATTCTGTGTGTCCGTAAATAATGGCAGTGGCAGAAGTTACAATCACACCAACAAAAGCAAAGAAGGTCATGGATGGCGGCAGGCCGATTATCTGTCCGTTCACCTGCGCCTTTTGCGATTTTGCATAACGGGTGAAGTCGGGAATGTTTAAAGAGAGTGTTGCCCAAAAGCCAACCATGCCCGTTAGAGCAGGAAAAAAGTAATGCCAGAAATCTGCACTGGTTGCAAACTTAGAAGGCTGACTTAATATCGGCCCCAAACCTTTTGCAGCTACGGTGGCCCATATCAATAATGCCAATGCAGCAATGGGCAAAAAGAATGCTTTGAACACAAGCAGTTTTCGAATGCTGTCAACACCCAAATAAATGATAAACATGTTCAGCGCCCAAAAAACAAAAAAGCAAACCATCGGCAATGCCTGCGGAAACAATGAACTGCTGTCAATCTCTGCAAGTGAAGGATTCCATGCCCGGAGAATATTATAGAGTGATGCACCGCCAATCCATGTTTGTATGCCAAACCATCCGCATGCAACAATGGCTCTCAACATCGCTGGAATATTTGCACCCTTGGTTCCAAAACTCGCCCTCACAAAAACAGGAAATGGTATGCCATATTTTGTACCGGCATGCCCATTCAATATCATTGGAATTAAAACGATGCAGTTGCCCAAAAAGATGGTGCATATCGCCTGCCACCAGTTCATGCCGCCGCCAATGAGTGAGCTTGCCAGCATGTAAGTGGGTATGCACAGACTCATGCTTATCCAGAGGGCAGCATAGTTCCATGTGTCCCAGGTGCGTTTGGAAGCAGGAACAGCAGCCAAGTCTTCGTTGGTAAGAGAAGAAGCGGCCTCACCCTCCTTCTCCCTCTCCTGTAGAGAGGGAGCGGTGCTTGGTACCAGTTCCAAACTTTTGTTCTTCCACATAAGCATTGAATCTTTAATCAACAATAATTCCAGCACTCTTCCACTTTTGCAATCAGTTATAAATAGCATACACTTGCCCTGTTCCTCCCCTCGGGGGAGGTTAGGAGGGACTGCTTGTATATTCATCCGCAATCTTTATCGCTTCGCTAATTATCGCCAGCCCTTCATCAATTTGTTCTTTCGTCACAATCAACGGCGGTGCACAAAAAATATAATTCCATCTTACAAAAGTGTACATGCCAAGCTCTTTTATTTTAGCCGCCACTTTGTTCATCACTACCATTTCATCAGGCTTAGCATTGAATGGCGCCATCGGTTCTTTTGTTATTCTGTCTTTCACCAGTTCGATGCAGCCGAGCAAACCTGTATTTCTGAAATCACCAATGGAAGGATGTTTTGCTTTTAATTTTTCCACCTGCTGTTCCATATACTTGCCCATCTCCCTTGCATTTTCGAGCAGGTTGTCTTCTTCATAAATTTTCAATGTTTCCAAAGCTGCTGCACAGCAAACTGCATGAGCAGAATAGGTCAATCCCAGCGGCATTACCACATCATCAAACTTACTGGCAATTTTTTCACTCACCTGCAAACAGCCGAAAGGTAGATAACCGCATGTCAATCCCTTCGCCATTGCAATCATATCCGGAATAATATCATGATTTTGGAAACCAAACCACTGGCCTGTGCGGCCAAAGCCACTCATCACTTCATCCATTATCATCAGTATGCCATGCTTCTTTGTAATCTCCCTCACTGCTTTTAAATATCCTTTTGGATACTGCATGCAGCCGGATGTTCCTGATTCACCTTCCAATAAAATAGCAGCAATATTATTCGGTCCTTCATAAGTGATTACACGTTCCAATGAAGCCACTGCTTCTTTCAATAAATTTTCTTCGCCATATTCCCAGCGGTAGAGATTGGGCAAATCAAAATGCACAAAGTTGGGTGCCTGCTGTGCATCAACGGGTAGCTTGCGTGGGTCGCCGCCGGCAGATATAACGCCCATGGTTGCCCCATGATAAGATTGGTAACGGGTTAATATTTTATGCCTCCCCGTATAAATCCTTGCCAGCTTAATGCCATTCTCAATGGACGTAGCACCACAAATAGTAAAGAATGATTTATTCAAATCGCCAGGGCAAATTTCCGCCAGCTTCTTTCCCAAATCGGCACGGACTTTTGTAACACAGCTTGGCGTTACATACGCCACTTCCTGCATTTGTTTTACCACAGCTTCTGTAATGCGCTGGTTACCGTGGCCAATATTCATGTTTATTAATCCGCTGGAAAAATCAATGATGCGGTTGCCATCGTAATCATATAAATACACACCCTCTGCATATTTTACTGCAATGGGGTTGGTGCCTTTTTGTTTGCTCCAGCTAAACAGGGTGTAGTCCTGGCTGTCATTAATTATCTCCTGTGCTTCGGAGAGTGTTTGTGTTTGTGACATAATGTGTTCCCCCATCCCCTAAAGGGGTGTTTTGTGGTTATTATTTTTTAATAATATAATTAGTATTGCCGATGGTCTTCTTGAAATTATTAGCTATGTAATCCTTGGTTCTCAAAAAAAGCAATTCAACATTTCATTTCACTGGCGGCAATTAAGTTAGAATCTATTTCTTAAAACCAATCCTTTCCCTTTCTTCCCAGCCAATCTTTTTAACTTTCTCTTCGGTCTTTTCGTCCATCAGGTTTTCCATCGCCTCATAGATGGCTGCAAACTGGGCATCATGCCCATCTAGTTTGTTAAAAACCAGTTTCAGTTGCTCTGCCAGTTTTTTGTTGGAGTAGGCAAGTTTCCTAATCTCCACAAAGGCTCTGATGATGGCGATGTTCATTTCGATGGCTTTTGGGGAATTGATAATGCCTGTAAGCATTGCCACTCCCTGCTCAGTGAAACAGAAAGGGGCATAACGCAAACCCATTTTGTCAGAATTGGAGGACGCAATTTGAGACCTCCAATTTTCAAACTCACTTTTTGTCATTTGGAACATGAAGTCCTTTGGAAACCTTGTTATGTTTCTTCTTACTGCTTCTTTGAGTCTTTTGGTTTCTACACCATAAAGTTCTGCTATATCCCTGTCCAGCATCACTTTCTGTCCACGGAGGATATATATCTTCCTGATGATTACCTCATCAGGAATGACTTTCACCAATGCTTTTTTTGATTTAGCCATGATTGTTGATTTCTGAATTGGAGGTCGCAATTTGCGTCCTCCAAAAATTTAATCTTATGCGGTCGCAATTTGCGACCGCATATTTCTATTCTTTTACAAGTCAATTACTTCCGGCGATGCGGTCACAAATTGTGACCGCATGCTTGTAAGAAGTATTTTACGATACTATTTGATTGTGATGTCACAAAATGGGACATCATAATTATAGTTTGTGGCCGCAAATTGCGTCCTCAAAAAGCAGATTGCAAATTGGAGGTCGCAAATTATGACCTCCAATCTAATGACTTACCCGGTTTGATGTCACAAATTGTGACTTCAAGTTTAAGGTGCCAAATTGGCTCCTTAAAGAACTTCTCTTCTTCACCTCACATCCCTTCCTTCTCTCCTTGAGGAGAGAAGGCGGTGCTTTATATCATCGCCAAACATCAAATTTTCCAAATCAACACTCACTGTCTTTAATCAACAATAACACAAAGGCCCAAACATTTACAAAAGAGCTTCAAAGTTGAAGGCCAATGCTGCCTATTGGTATGCCGTCCAAGAGTGCGACGCAACGATGTCAAATCAAAGAACAAATGCTTGTCCCAAAAGAAAAATCAAACCTTACCAATAAAAAAAGAACTTCAAATTTTCAGGTACCGGTGCCTCCCCCCACCGGGGTTCCCTGCAAGGGAATGAACGCAGTTCAAGGAGGGGCTGCCTTAACTCATCCAGTTCACCCCAGCTTCCGCATTCCATTTCGTGGTGCTCTTCTTCAACTTCGTCCAAAATTCAATAGAACTTTTACCAGTAATATCACCTACACCAAATTTACTTTCATTCCACCCACCAAAACTAAATGGCTCACGGGGAACAGGCACACCTACATTCACGCCAATCATACCAGCGCTGGCACGGTCAATAATATAACGGGCCATACCGCCATTTTGTGTAAACACACTGGCCGCATTGCCATAAGGGTTGGCATTTTCAATTGCCAATGCTTCATCCACCGTATTGGTACGCATAATGGAAATTACCGGCCCAAAAATTTCTTCTGTCGCCACACTCATGCCGGGTGTTACATAATCAATAACTGTTGGGCCAACATAATTGCCATTTTCCTTTCCGGCAACTTTTGGATTACGGCCATCCAACAATATTTTAGCACCATCTTTTTCTGCTTCGCCGATATATCTTTCAATACGCTCTTTACTTTCTTTGCTGATAACAGCGCCGAGATTTTCTCCCGGTACAATCTTTCTTGCTTCTTCACAAATTTTGTCAATGATGGCATCCACATTGCCCACACCAATCAT
>JAYWIB010000085.1:0-4830 GCA_043789265.1 Chitinophagaceae bacterium | reverse complement strand
GCCTTCGTTCCTCTACTGCATTCAGCATGGGCAGCTATAGTACGGCTGATGATATCAATGCATTTTCAGCACTGAGAAAACGTTACGCCGGAAACACTATGTTGAAAGCCGGAAGCATTAAGTTTATGCTGGACGGTGTAATAGAGTCGCATACGGCACCAATGCTGCAGCCTTACAGTGATGTGGCTGCAGACAGTAAATTAACCAACAGCGATTTTGCATTACCGTTAGATACTTTTAGAAACCTGGTAACACAATTAGACAAATCCGGCTTTCAGATATACACTCATGCCATAGGTGATAGTTCGGTAAGAGAAGCGTTGAATGCGTATGAAAATGCACAACAAATAAACGGTACCGCAAACAGGCGGCACCGAATAGAACACATTGAACAAAGTGACCCGCAGGACGTGCCAAGGTTCGCAAAGCTGGGTGTACTGGCTTCGATGGAACCAATACATGCTGACCCAGGCACTATTGATGTGTGGGCTAAGGCGGTGGGAGAAGAAAGACTGCCGCATTCTTTTGTGTGGGCTTCTATGCTGAAGAACAATGCCAGGCTGGTGTTCAGCAGCGACTGGCCTGCATGTACCACGCCCATACCCATGCGTGGCCTGCACAACGCTGTTAACCGCCGCACTATTGAAGGATTGCCTGCAGCAGGCTGGGTGCCTGAACAAAAAGTTTCTGTAAAAGATGCCCTGATTGCTTATACACAGGGTGGTGCTTATTCTTCTTTTGAAGAAAATAAAAAAGGAAAAATTGCTCCGGGATATTTTGCTGACATCATTGTGCTGTCGCAAAATTTATTTGAAATAACACCGATGGATATTTATAAAACCACTGTGCTGCTGACTGTTTTTAATGGAAGAATAGTTTACCAGGATCCGTTGATGAATAAATAATCGTGCAGCCTGCTTTAGCCGCCGTCAGGGTTTGCAACCGCTGACGGGGCTGATGGAACAGTAAAAAATATCATATAAATTGGTAGCTGCAATTTCTTTTGTAAAGGTTTCAGCACCTCCTTTTTCTACTTTTATAAACAACCTTCTTCCATATTTATTTACCTGCGGCTGCATCAGTTATTTCACAATAAATTATTGCGATTTTTAAACTTAATAATGGCGTTGCTGTTTTAAGGTTGAATCAACACTCAATCAAAATGCGTAAAGGAATAACGGATACAAAGCTGGGTACAACTGCATTTACAGCCAATGCACTGGATAAGCTGCAAAGCCAGGGATACAAATTTGTACAGATACGTGGGCTTACTATTGACAGGCATTACGATTATGTGGAACCGCATTTTTTACTGCTGGTGCCTTACAAAGAATTGCCTACACAGCAGGCCAGCCTTGATATTTATGAACCTATAAAAAGCGAATTGCTTTACAAATGGGCGGCTGAAAAAAATGAACACCTGGAAATTGTAATTGCCGGAAGCCTGAATAATTAACCTTATGAAAATATCAACCTCACCTTGTTATTTTTATAGGTTTTCTTACAATTACTGACGAACCTTTTGCCAGAAAGACAGAATGCGGGTGTACGTTTTTTATAAAAGGTACAAACTCTTTCCCATAAAGTTTTTCTACATCGCAATTGAGAAAAAAATTTTTTACAGGATATACCTGCCAGCGTGGATGCTCTACTGCGTACTCAATAGTAGTTTTATCTGTAAGCCTGTTGTATCCATAATAATGTTCTAAAACAAATTCTTCTTCGCTGCCTGCGGCTATTTGCTGCAAAGCAGTGCCAGCTTCTATCTGGATAGTATTCCATTGCCCGTTTTTCCTTTTCCACCTGTATGCTGCCAGCAGTGTTTCGCTGGTTTTTGTAATGCTGTGCCGCATACGTGCTGTGCTGTAGTGTTCATTGTACAGCAGGTTAGCAGCAATGCTTATCAATGGTTTTGGTACTATTTCAGAAATAAAACCCACGCCCCTTTTCAACTGCTGCCCGTCAAAATGTTTTACATAATACCGGAGATTTACTTCTTCAAAATTTGTATGGCCCGGCCAGGATATGCCGAGTACTTTAGTGTTGTTAAACAAAAAACCCACTACGCTTACCAAGGCCTTTCCATTAAATAAATCCAGTTCAGTATGCGGTGGCAGATGCGGAATCAATACAGCAGGATCAATGGTATAGTTGAGCATGGCAAGGTATTGCCATTCAGCAGAGAGAAATATTTTTTGTGGCATGTTGTTTTTGCAACTAAGTAAAACAGTTTTTTTTGGTAAATGTTTGCAGGTTTTTTTATGCACACCACACAAGCCTTAAAAGACCTCACAGGTTTTTAAAACCTGTGAAGTCTTTAATTACTTAAACAAACCAAGCTGCACCGGTTTGAAAAAACTTTTAAAATGAATTGCAGGTTTTGCTACAGGCGAAGTGATGGCATATACATCAGATGCATGATAGCGGGATGCAGCAATAATTTTTGTGTGCCCTGCATGCACTGTAAATAAATTGGCAGCCAGTTGCGGACAATTATTTTCTTTAGACAAGTGGGAAAGCAGCACATGCGTCATAAAAGGCGGACGGTGTTTTAAAAAAAGCTCCAGCGCCTGTGCGTTTGATAAATGTCCCTGCCCGCCACGGATGCGGTTTTTAAGCTGTACCGGATAGCGCCCGTTTTCCAGCATGGCTTCATCATAATTGCTTTCTAAAAACACGGCATGGCATTGTTTAAAATAATGTATCACCTTGCTGCATGCAATGCCAATATCTGTAAAAATACCGGCGGTAGTGTTATTGCAGGTTACAATAAAACTGTGTGGATCGTTGGCATCATGTTTTTTAACAAAGGCCGTTATAGATAAAGCGCCTATACATACCGGCACATCCGCAGTAAATGTTTGGCAAAGATGTTTTATAAGTATAGGGCCGTACCTCGCAGTAGCCGGTGTTATGTATACAGGGAGGCTGTATTTATTAGCAAGTGTAGAAACACCCTTTATATGATCGCCATGCTCGTGCGATACAAAAATTGCTTTTACTTTTTTAATACAAAGCCCTAACTGTTTCATCCGCTTCTCTGTTTCCCGGCACGATATGCCGGCATCGATAAGCACAGCTTCACTGCCGTTACCTACGTAATAACAATTGCCGTTGCTGCCAGAATTTAAAGATGAAATATAAAGAGACATAGCGGCTGCAAAGAAAATCAATTTCTACGGATAAGCCAATCCCTTTTATGTATTTAAATTTGGAGAAACCTATAAGTACGATTGCACGCCTTTAGGTAATGGGGGCGCAAAAAAAACTGCTCCGTTGAAAGAGCAGTTGAAATAAAAGGCAGTTCAATAAATGTATGGAACTGTTTTATATAGACTCCTGTTTAAAATTAATTAAACCGGATGTTGTACGTAAACCCAATACCCGCAGATTGAATGTTGCCTCCTTTGATATCGCTGCGAAAAATATGATTGTAAAATCCAAACAAATTCCATTCATAATTGTGATAGCCCAATTGTGGGCGTACATAAGCGCCACCTTTGTTGTTGGATGTACCGGTTAATAAACTGTAGCCACCATCAAGCCCTGCAAAAAAACCTTTGTAATCAGGATATACCCGTACAAAAGCACCTAATGGAATAGTACCAAAACTTTTATAGCCATCTTTCGCAAAAAAATGATTATATCCTGTAGTCAATCCAATGCCAATGTGATTGGTAGACATCAATTGTCCTTTTAAATCCACTCCCACAGTTGCATTGCTTACATCAGATGTATTGCCAACCGGCACACCTGCAAGCACACCAAGCTTGAGCCATGAATTTTTGTGAGTGATTTCCGGTGCCGGGGTTGTTTGTGCAGATAAAGCTGCCGACAAAAGCAACGCAGCTCCTAACATCAAATTTCTCTTTTTCATAATTGTTTTTTTGTTTTAATAATTTATTTATTTGCAACATCCTTAACCAAACGAAGTGCCGTTAAATTTTTCGTTTAAATTTTGTAAAACGATAAATTAATATGCGGAGACTTGGGGAAAATTTTACCTTAATATTTCCGGAGACACAATATATCGTCATGCCTGCACTCATGACTAACAATTACCTTTGCGCTTTTTAAACAACGTGTTTTTGTTATGAAATCTTTTCCCGAATCGGCGTTGGTGCAACTGGAGTTTGAAAAAGTAAAGACTTTGCTTGCAGAATATTGCCGTACCGAATATGCCCGGCACAAAATAGATACACTACGTATACATACGAAAATTGAGTTTATTGAAATAGCCCTGCGGCAAAGCAATGAGTACAAACTGCTGCTGCAAAGTGGCCAATATTTCCCTAATGATTTTGTGGTAAATATTCAGAAAGAATTAAAGCTGCTATCCATACCCGGCGCTGTATTGAGCGGCGAACAATTTTTGCTGATAAAAAAACTGGCAGACAACACAGCAAACATTTTCCGCTGGTTCGACAATGAACGCAGAACGGCGTACCCGGCATTGACCAAAATAACGGCAGATACTTACTATGAAAAAATTATAAATGAATTAATAAATGAGGTGCTGGATGAAGCAGGTAATGTAAAAGATACTGCCAGTGAATCCCTTGTACAAATAAGGATGAGCCTTTACCGGAAGCGGAACGAACTGCGGCGGGTGTTTGACAAAATGATTGGCAAGATGAATAAGCAGGGCTACCTCGCCGATATTGAAGAAAGCTTTATGAACGGCAGGAGGGTGCTGGCAGTATTTGCCGAACAAAAAAGAATGGTGAAGGGTGTACTGCATGGCGAAAGCGACAGCCGCCGCACCAGCTTTATTGAGCCAGAAGAAACTACAGAACTGAACAATGAAATTTTTTCTCTGGAGAATGAAGA
>JAYWIB010000084.1:0-4839 GCA_043789265.1 Chitinophagaceae bacterium | reverse complement strand
CTGTAAACCTTATCTACTGCCGGTTCGTACAGTTCACCAGCTTCTTCAGGATTAGAAGCGGTGATGTATTTGCTCTCCACCACCCAGATGCTTACACCTTCCATTCTTCTTGTATAAACATCTCTTGCATTTTCAATGGCCATTTGTGCATCGGCTGCATGCAGGCTGCCTGTATGTTTATGATCCAGCCCCTGTTTGCTGCGGATAAAAACTTCCCAGAGAGGGAAACCCCCTCTACCTCCTAAAGGGGGAACATAGGAGTTTTTCAACTCATTGCCTCCTGAAATTTCATCAGGTATATCACCGTAGTAAAATTTTTGAATCTCTATTTTCATAAAAAATATTTTTTGTGGTATGCTCCTTCTATCTCAACTTGTAAACAAGATTCTTGCAGCGTTTTTCAACCCTCACCACCTGCGTTTTTTTCGTATATCATCCATATAAAAATTCTTTTAACCAATGTATTCATAAAAGGAGCTATAACTGTTATGCTCTTTCCAACTCCTCCCCCCGGGGGCGGCCGGGAGAGGCTGCCTTCTTCTTTGCGTAAGCCATTGCCGCTTCCCTTACCCACTGTCCTTGTTCATGTGCTTTTCTTCTTGCTTCCAGCCGTTGTTTGTTGCAGAGGCCATTTCCTTTTACCACATTCCAAAATTCATCCCAGTTTATTTCTCCAAAATCATAATGGCTTCTTTGTTCATTCCACTTTAAATTGTTGTCTGGTAAGGTCATTCCTAAAATCTTTACCTGCTCCACACACATATCCACAAAGCTTTGCCGGAGTTCATCATTTGTTTTTCTTTTTATTTTCCACTTCATGCTTTGGTCGCTATTGGTACTTTCGCTGTCCATAGGGCCAAACATCATAAGGCTTGGCCACCACCACCTGTCAATGGCATCCTGGCACATAGCTTTTTGTTCATCAGTTCCCTTTGATAAAACAAGCAATGATTCAAAGCCCTGCCGCTGGTGAAAACTTTCTTCTTTACAAATCCTCACCATTGCCCTTGCGTACGGTCCATAACTGGTGCGGCACAGCATTACCTGGTTCATAATGGCAGCGCCGTCTACCAGCCAGCCAATAGCACCCATATCTGCCCAGGTAAGTGTTGGATAATTAAAAATAGAAGAATATTTTGCCTTACCGCTGTTAAGATCATTTATCATTTCATCCCGGCTGGTACCCAGTGTTTCTGCTGCGGAATATAAATACAAGCCATGCCCTGCTTCGTCCTGAACTTTTGCTATAAGGATTGCTTTTCTTTTTAATGAGGGCGCCCTGCTTATCCAGTTTCCTTCGGGCAGCATGCCCACAATTTCACTGTGTGCATGTTGGCTTATCTGCCGCACATTTGTTTTGCGGTAGGCATCCGGCATCCAGTCCTTAGGCTCTATTTTTATTTCATCATCAATTTTTTGCTGAAATAATTTTTCAAAATCATGTACAGGCATAGCGCAATATTTGTAAGTAAAATTAAAGAAAAACTAACAACCGTTAGCATAAAAATAAGGAGGGCTTTGCTCTTAACTGTACCAATGGAAAGAGAAAGAGAGAGGCGTGTTTTGTTACTTAAATATATAATTGCATGAAATTTTTTACTGCACCCATTTGTTTTTATGTGCAAGTGATATTACCTGTGCCTTGGACGTTACATGCAGTTTGGTGTAAATATTAGCGATGTGTTTGCGAACGGTGAGTACACTAAGGTTTAGTTCGGATGCTATTCGTTTTGCATCCCAGCCATTGATAAGGTGTTGCAAAATTTCATGCTCTCTTTCGGTAATAATTTTTGGAATCACCGAATCGGGAGTAGTTCCTTTTTCGGGTGCTGACCTGCTGAGCAGGTACATTGTTCTTCTTGCAATGGCCGGACTCATAGGAGCACCGCCAAATTCAAGCACATTAATAATGGCATCATTTATTACAGCAGCAGTTTCGTGCTTTAATAAATATCCTGAAGCGCCGGCCCTGATGGCTTCAAAAATTTTTTCATCATCATCAAAAACAGTAAGTACAATAAAATGTATTTGCGGATACATCGCCTTGGCAAGCTGTATAGTTTCTATGCCATCCATTTCAGGCATTTCCAAATCCATGAAAATAATCTGTGGCATACGCTGCTGTGGCAGGCCCTTCAGTTCTTCCAGGCAATCATGGCCATTATCCGCAGTAAACACCAGGTACAGCTCCGGGTAAGCTTTTATTTTTTGATTAAAAGTATTCCTGTTTATAAAATTGTCTTCCGTTAATGCGATCTGGATGGCCATGCTATAAAATTATTAATTGCATACATACGGTTAAATAATCAATTTGTAGTAGGCTGTATCATTACACAGGTGCCGCCGGGCGCCGCCTGCTTCCACTCCACAGTAAATCCTGCATCCCTGCTTCTGCCATTCATATTGTGTATACCGTTGCCGCCGGATTTTACAGCAGCCAAGTATTTAATGCCCTGGCCATTGTCTTTTATCTCTACCAGCCAGCGGCTGTTGGCAATAAAATTAATTTTAATGGCAGTACAGTTACTGTGCTTTAATGCATTGATAAGCGCTTCCTGAATTATCTGGAAAAGATGAAAGCCCTGCGAAGGCAGCAGCGTGCTGTCATCTGTAATACTTTCTGTAACATCTATACGAATATTGGGATAGCTGGGCTGTACTTTTTGTATCACCAGTTTTATACGGTCGCTTACGGCTGTAAGCGATACAGTGTTTCGTTTCAACACCCAGATGGTATCTCCCAATTGCGATACAATGGACTGGGCATTGGTATTCAATTCTTTTAATGCACCGATGGCAGTATTGTTAAACTGGCTTTGCTGCGAAATAGTATCTATATTGGCAACAATGGAGGCTGCATATGCACCCAGGTTGTCATGCAAATCTGCAGCAATTCGGCGGCGTTCGTTTTCTTCAGCTTCTTTTACGGCAGTAATGGAAAGTTGTTTTTCTTCGGTAAGCGCCATCTCCATTTTCAGGCGTTGCTTTTTTCTGTATAACTGAAACAACAGGTAAAATAATACAAGCCCAAAAAAGGCCAACAATAAAGAGCCATACAGCAGGTAATCTTTTTGTACAATGTCAAGCTTTTGCTGAATGATGGTATTTTCTTTTTTCTGCAATTCAAATTTGGTTTGCATCTCTGCCAATGCGCCTGCTGAATTTTTTTCATACACAGAGTCTTTTAAAAAAATAATATCCTGCAGTACATCTGCATATTTTTTATCATTGCCCATTGCCTTATAATTGTCCGCAAGGCTGCTGTACAAAAAAAACAATTTAGTATTCAGGTGATATTTTTTTGCAAGTGTAATACCTTCATTACAGGCTGCAATACCTTTTTGCGGCTGACCATAATGTGCATAATAATATCCCAACTGTGCAAGGTCTGAGGCAATGTAAAAAGGGTCTCCTATCTGCTTCCTTATTTCCACCACTTCCTTTAATGCAGGCTCACTTAATTTTGGCTTTCCTGCTTTTACAAAAAGTTCTGATTGAATGGCAAGCGAATTAGAAAGGGCAAACAGGTTTTCATATTTACGGCTGCTGCTGATGCCCTTGTTGATAAAATAAAAAGCTGCATCCAGCTTATCAAGTCCATTGTAATTGGTGGCGATGTTTGCATAAAGAATGGCATATTTATCAAGCAGCGCCGAATCGCCTGTGGTATTCAGCGCCTGCAAATGCCAGTTGATGGCATCCTTTAGCTGTCCCATTTCCAAATACGCCCAGCCAATCAATGTTTTCCCTTTTATCTGCTGCAATATATTACCGCTTTGCTCTGCAATCTTTATTACGGCGTAGCCCATTTCAATAGCTTCTTTATACCGGTTCATCCGCACATAGCAACGGCCTTTCTGATTCAGCAGGTTGGCTTCAAGTTCCAAATCCGGTTTTTCATTTTTTAAAACTGCAAGACATTTTTCTGCAAGCTTCAGCGAAGAATCAACAAGCCCTTTGTTGGTAAGTGCGGCTGATTTAAAGTACATGGATTTTAATACCTGCAGGCGATGATTGATTTTTACTGCAATACTTTCAGCCCTATCTGCGTATGCCATCAGTGTATCTGCATGCAGGGAATACCCCTGATCGCATAATAAAAAGATATTGCTTAATTGAGGTAACTGCCTTTCCGAGGTTTGAATATTTTTTTTTAGCCTTTCAATAATTTTAGTTTGCCCGCTTACAAAAAGCGGCATAAATAATATTACGTTAAGCAGTATAGTGCTGCATTTCTTCATGCTTACATGTAGTTGAGTGTACAAGTTTACAAATAATTACACGCTAAAAACAGCTGGTTGCTGATGCTACTACAAATTAGGTATTTATCCCCAGCAGTTATTTGCTAAACTTTATTGTGTAATCACATCATCCACCAATCCTCTCTGTTTAACCATTTTTCTTTTATAAATATCAGGGTAAACTAAATTATTGTTTACGTAAATAAAATGGTTGTATGAACCTTAAACAGCATGTGCATATAAATAAACCTCACTCATTTTTTCTATTACTTATTTTTATAAACATGGCTACTGTATGCCCAGGGGCTCCTGCTGCCAATGATGACTGCAAGGCCGCCACAGCCATTGTGATACCCAACAATGGTTTTGGTTTGGGTACATTTACTTCTGTACAAACTGATTTAACACAGGCAACATTACAAGCAGGTGAAACATTTGCACCCGCCATTTTTGTAGCCGCACTTGATAAAAAGTCGGTGTGGTTTAAATTCAGTATTCCTACCATCAGGGCGGTAAGGGTTACGCTTACACAGCCCGGCACTGCCATCACTGCAGGCGATGCAGGCTTTACTGTATATCAAACTGCCAACTGCCTGCC
>JAYWIB010000083.1:0-4845 GCA_043789265.1 Chitinophagaceae bacterium | reverse complement strand
ATTGATGTACTTATTCCTGTGGCTGAAAAAGATTTAAATACATTGCCTGCAGTGATATATTTTGCCCGTAAAAATATTTTGAACCCAATAAACAAAATTTACATTGCTGGCAGGGCAGGTGTTACAGAAGAAATTTGCAAAAATACGGGCTGCATTTTTATAAATGAAAGTGATGCATTGCCCATTGATAAATCTGACATTATTTACAACGGTACAGAGTGGTTTCGTTCGGGATGGCTTTTTCAGCAATTAATAAAATTGAATGCAGATGCTATTACAGATAGCGAAAATGTACTGGTACTTGATGCTGATACATGCCTTGTAAAAAAGCAGTCTTTTGTGCTTGATGACGGCAGCTTTATTCTAAACTTTGGAGATGAATATCATTCCCCTTACAAAAGTTATACAAAACTAACACAGCTTAAAAAAAGATTCTTTTTATCCTTTGTGTGTCACCATATGATTTTTAATAAAACAATACTTACGTGTTTGAAAAATGACATTGAACTGCATACCGGCCAAAACTGGATTAGTGCTATACTTAGTTACATGGATTATACGGATTCGTCTGGCTTTTCTGAATACGAGCTGTATGGAAATTATCTCTATTACAATTTTAGAAGTAAAGTGAAATTAGAATACTGGTACAACAAACCGGGCAGTAAATTTTTGCCTTCTATAAAAGATTATTCAGGATACAATGGAAAATATAAATCCGTCTCCATTCACAATTATCAATGATGAAAAATGAGGAAAAAAGTGTTACGGATATTGCGCCTTCTGCAGGCCAGTTAAATATTGTGTTTAGTGTAGCAGCCTGCCTCATTGGTGACACAAATATGCACACAATTTTTGAGTTTGGATCAAGGTACGGAGAGGATACTGTTGAGTTTGCAAAAAAATATCCGGCAGCAACTGTATATTCATTTGAATGCAATCCAAAGTCGGTGGCGCTGTTAAAACAAAAGATACTTTCTTACCCAAATATTGTGTTTAATGAATATGCTGTTTCAGACAGCAGTGAAACAATCAAATTTTACCAGATAGACGAAAACAAAACAAAAACTACATGGATTGACGGTAACCAGGGAGCTTCTTCTATTTTTCCCTCATCAGGTAAATACCCGGTAGAAGAATATTTTCAGAATGACATAGAAGTAAATGCCATTACCCTCGATTGGTTTTTACAAACTTACACCATCGCTGAAATAGATATTTTGTGGATGGATATTCAGGGTGCCGAATTGAAAGCACTGCAGGGACTAAAGGAAAAAATAAAAGCTGTTAAAATAATTCACCTTGAGGCAGAGTTTATTGAAATTTACAAAACGCAGCCTCTATTTAAAACCATTGATAAATTTTTAAAAAGTCAACATTTTTACCTGCTTGGCTATTCTTCTAAAACACATTATTCTGCAGATGTCATTTACGTAAACAAGGCATATTTTGCTAATGAAATGTTAGTGAAGGCTGCGGCAATGATACCGGTACAAACAAAAAATGCTCAATACTATTTATCGGGCATAGCTTTTTCAATTAAATATTTTGGATTTAGAACGATAAAATTGCTTAAGCATTTTTATGACCTGTTATTAAATAAGCCGGACAGTCATGCCCGGTTATAAAACATTTTTTATCAAAAGCATTGCATACTTAGTGTGAGGAAACTTGCGGTTATCACAACACATCCTGTTCAGTACAATGCGCCACTGTTCAGTCTTTTGGCTGAAAGGCAGCGGCTTAATCTGAAAGTGTTTTATACTTGGGGACAGGCAGGGGGCAAAGTGTACGATCCCGATTTTGGTATACAAAGAGAATGGGACATACCATTGCTGAACGGATACGGATATGAGTTTGTTGAAAACATTGCATCTGATCCCGGCTCCCATCATTTTTCAGGAATAAATAATCCGGGATTAGTAAAAAAAATTATAGAATATAATCCCGATGCCATTCTTGTATACGGCTGGAGTTTTAAAAGTCATTTAAAAATTCTCCGGCATTTTGGGGGCAAGGTTAAAATATTGTTCCGTGGCGATTCAACTTTGATGGATGAAGGAAACGGATTTTCAATTAAAAAAATTGCACGCAGATTTTTTTTAAAGTGGGTGTATAAAAAGATTGATACGGCCTTGTATACAGGTATCGCAAACATGCATTATTTTCTGGCGCATGGTTTACAGAAGCATCAATTGGTATTTGCACCTCATGCTGTGGACATGCATAGATATCAACACAGTTCTGTAACGATAGACAGGCTTCCGCTGAAAATTGCAGATACTGAAATGGTTTTTGTTTTCGCCGGCAAAATGGAGAAAAAAAAAGATCCGTTATTGCTGCTCCAGGCCTTTAAGGCACTTAAAGCACCTGCTGTGCACCTTTTATTCGTCGGCAATGGCGATATGGAAAATAAATTAAAGAGCGAGGCAAACTGGAACAATTCGTTTTCACAAAATAATATACATTTTCTTCCTTTTCAAAACCAGGGAATGATGCCTGCGGTTTATAAGCTGGCAGATGTTTTTGTGTTGCCTTCTGGCGGGCCGGGGGAAACCTGGGGCTTATCCGTAAATGAAGCAATGGCCTGCAGCAGGGCCGTTTTAGTTAGTGACAAATGCGGTTGTGCCGGTGATCTGATAAAGGAGGGTGTAAATGGGTATAAATTTGAAAGTGGAAATGCAAATGATCTCATAGCAAAAATGCAATTGTTTATCAAAAGAAAAGACGAACTGCCGGAGATGGGCCGCCAGTCTTTTCGGATTATTGGGCAATGGAATTTTGAAAAAATATGCGCTGCCATTGAAGGCGTTGTTTTGGAAAATTAATTTTAATTTTATTTTGTTCACTGAAGTAAGAGCATAAAATTTTTTTAATTGAAAACATTATTTAATACAAAATTTAACTGGTCTTTTTTTTTACTGGCTGCATTTATTCTAAGGCTGTCATTTGTAAGCATGAGCTGGCTTTCTTATTTTTCCCTGCTCATTTCTTTGCATCATTTTATGCTTTTGTTTAATGCTATCGGGCATGTAATACCCACCCGGTATCTGCTTGGCGCATTTATGTGTGTGCAGTTTTTTGTAGGCCCTTCACTTATGTACAATGGACTGGATCAGTACCAGTATATAAATTACCGGATGAAGGTGCCGGAAACTGTTTACTTCACTTATGTTATCCCCGCAGTTATTTCTTTTATTATAGGGCTGCACCTGCGTGCCGGTAAACTGAATGGTGAAATAGTGGACGAAAAAAAAATTGATGATTTTGTAAATGCCAATCCCAAACTGCCCTATATTTTTATTTTCTTAGGATTTATTGCCAGCTTGCTTTCTGGATATTTTGGCTCCGACCTCACTTTTGTATTTTACATCCTGGGCAGTTTTAAATTTATTGGTTTATTTCTTATAATACTTGGCAGCAAAAAATTAAAAGTACTTCCGCTTGTTCTGGTAATTGGTTCAATTATATCTTCATCACTGGGTGAGGGAATGTTTCATGATTTGCTTACGTGGCTGATATTTACAGGCTGCGTGTTTGCCATCAAATTTAAATTTGGATTTAATGTAAAATTGGCTGGCTGCCTGGTATTTTTGTTTTTAGCGTTAATAATCCAGGTACTTAAAGGACGCTACCGTTCAATAATAGGTACAGGAAAGGAGGAGGCAGGTATTGAAACATTTTCCCGTTTGTACGAAAAGGAAAACGACAATAAGAGTATGTTTGACCTTGAAAAACTTGCACCCTCAGCTATCAGGATAAATCAGGGGTTCATCATTACCAATATAATGAATACCGTACCTGATAAGCTTCCATTTGCTAATGGGGCAGAGATGTACCAGATTTTTGAAGCGGCTGTTTTACCCAGAATTTTAGCTCCCAATAAATTGTCTGCCGGTGACAGAACAATTTTTATGCGTTATACAGGTCTGCGTCTTTCAGCAGGCACCTCTATGGGTTTAAGTTCTCTCGGCGATGCATATATCAATTTTGGACGTTTCGGTGGCTGTATTTTTATGTTCTTTCTTGGAATGATGTACACAGCTATCTTAAATATATTCTATAAAAAAAGTCTTACTTATCCCATATTAATATTATTTACTTCATTGGTTTTTTATTATCCTATCAGGCCAGACTGTGAGCTGCAAACCATACTGGGTCATGTTTTTAAATCGTGCTTTTTAATGTATGTATTTATAATGTTTTTCAAGGGCGTATTCCGGGTGGATCCTGCATCCTATGTCAGGGCAGGCCGCCGTGTCTCCAGCCCCATTTAAGCAGGAACCTTTATTTAATTTTAAAATTTTCCAATACAAAAAATGAAGACCTTAAAAATATGGCTTTATATTTTATTAAATAAAAGCCGGGCAGGCCGGGCAGTTATTAATAAAGAGTTCAAAAGAAAATATTTAAACTCTGCTATGTTCTGGGAAAAAACGTACAGCAACAACGGCACTTCCGGCTCAGGTTCCTATGGTGCATATGCGCTTTACAAGGCCGCTGTGCTTAATAAATTTGTGGTTGAAAATAATATCCGGCATGTTACTGAGTTAGGCTGTGGTGATGGCAATCAACTGGGCATGTTTCATTTTCCTTTTTACACAGGTGTGGATGTTTCTGAAACGGTCATTTACAAATGCCGCAGTTTGTTTAAAGAGGACAGCACCAAAAATTTTTATACTGCCGCAGAGTTTGAATTGATTAAAGATAAACAAAGCATACAAACAGACCTGGCACTTTCACTGGATGTAATTTACCATTTGCTGGAAGATGATGTGTATGAAAAATATATAAAAGATTTATTTGCTGCCTCTACCAGCTTTGTTATAATATATGCATGGGATATTG
>JAYWIB010000082.1:0-4865 GCA_043789265.1 Chitinophagaceae bacterium | reverse complement strand
TGTCAGCAGAAAAAATTATTAGTGACTGGAAAAAGAAAGTGTACAAACCGCTCTACTGGCTGGAAGGAGAGGAGGAGTATTACATTGACAAAGTAATGGATCATGCAGAGCATGCTATATTACCCGAAAGCGAAGCCGGTTTTAATCTCACCGTATTTTATGGCAAAGATGCCAACTGGGCAGATGTGGTAAATGCCTGTATGCGTTACCCAATGTTTGCCGAAAAGCAGGTGGTGCTGCTTAAAGAAGCACAGCATATGAGAGACCTGGAAAAACTGGAGAACTATATAGACAACCCGTTGCCTTCTACCATCTTTGTGGTAAGCTACAAAGAAAAAACACTCGACAAGCGGAAAAAGATGTATAAAACCATTGCAAAAAATGGCGAAGTTTTTACATCAGAAAAAATAAGGGAATACAAGCTGGTGGAGTGGGTGGAAGATTATATAAAATCACGTGGCCTTACAATGACCTCCAAAGCCATTGCATTGCTGGCCGAACACCTGGGCAATGACCTGAGCCGTATTGCAAATGAAATTGAAAAAGTAACACTCAACACCGGGCAGCGCAAAACAATTTCTGAAGATGATATTGAAAAGTATGTGGGCGTAAGCAAGGAGTACAATGTATTTGAACTGCAGGATGCACTTGCAAAAAAAAATTTAGTAAAAGCCATACAGATCATTCAATACTTTGGCGGCAACCCTAAAGCTGCTCCTATACAAATGGTGCTGCCTGCACTGTATGGTTATTTTAGTAAACTCTATGCCATCTATGGTATGACAGATAAATCGGAGGCCTCGGTAAAACAGCTTTTTTACAATAATCCTTTTGCCGCCAAGGAAGCGCTTGCTGCTGCTAAAACATACGGCTACGATGGTGTGGAAAAAGCGTTGCTGCTGCTGCATCATTACAATCTTAAAAGCATTGGCATCAATGCCACCGCTACTTCCGATGCATCACTGTTAAAAGAAATGGTAGTGAAGATGATGAATTAGTGAATAGTGAATAGGCAATAGGCAATAGTGAATAGGCAATTGTTGATAGGCAATTGTTGATAGGCAATAGGGAATAAGCAATTGGAATATGCAAAAGTGAATGGGCAATAGTGATTTTCGAAACTATATTGGTTTTTAAGAAAGATATTTTAATGCTTCGGTTTTATCTTTTGCCAACTGCTGTTTTAATGCATCGAGGCCGTTAAATTTTATTTCGCTGCGGAGCTGGCGCTTTATAAAAACAGTTAACTGCCTGCCATAAATTTCTTCATCAAAATCAAAAATGTTTACTTCTATCATCCTTGTGGTTCCATCTACTGTTGGCCTTACGCCAATGTTCATCATGCCTTTAAACATTGCATTCGAAGCAGGTGTCTCTGTCGATAGTGGTGAGTGCAACATCAGCAATTCACTTTCATCAGACCCAATGTTTCCTTTCTCCAAAAATACTTCCACTGCATACACAGCATTGCCGGGCACCAGTTTATATTCATCTTCCACTTTTAAATTTGCTGTCGGATAGCCAATGGTCCGGCCCAGTTTATTGCCTTCTATTACGCTGCCGCTAAAAAAATAGGAGTAGCCTAAAAACTGGTTAGCTGTTGCAATATCATTGTTTAATAAGGCTTCTCTTATTTTGGTAGAGCTGATAGTGCTGTTGTGCAGCATGTATCCCGGTATTTCTTTTACTACATAATTATACAGTGCTGCTTTGTCTTCCAGCAAACTGTAATCGCCGGCCCTGTCTTTTCCAAAGCGATGATCGTGGCCAATAATAATGGTATGCGGCTTAAATGTTTTTACTAAAAAATCAGCAATGTATTGCTCTGCAGACTGGTTGGCAAATGCCTCCGTAAATGGAATGATAACTACATGATGAATGCCGTATTTTTTTAAAAGTGCAATCTTTTCCTCCAGCGTATTTAATAGATAAACAGGCTTGCTTTTATTGCTGATTACCTGGCGTGGATGCGGATGAAAAGTAATGATAATGGTTTCTCCGCCGATGGCCTTTGCCTCCTGCTTCATAAGTTCAATTATCTGCTGGTGGCCTGTATGTACTCCGTCGAAAGTGCCAATAGTAATTACAGCATTGATAAAAGCAGGCAATTGGTTAATATCTTTATGAACATGCATATAAAAGAGGTGCAAAACTAATTGATAATTTATTAATGGATAATTGATAATAGAAATTAGTTTTGCCGTTCAGTTGAGAATGGTGTTTTTAAACAACAGCACATCTGCTTTAATCAGACCGGCACAATAAGCGGCAATACATTACTGCTTAATAAAACAGTTTATCATGATGAGCCTTTACAGTAAAAGGGGTGTTTCTGCACAAAAAGAAGAAGTGCATGCTGCTACCATGCATCTGGATGCAGGATTGTATCCCAATGCATTTTGCAAAATTTATCCTGATTATCTCGGCAATGATGATGACTGGGTAAATGTAATGCATGCAGATGGCGCAGGCACCAAAAGCATTCTTGCCTATTTGTACTGGAAAGAAACCGGCGACATTTCCGTATGGAAAGGCATAGCGCAGGATGCCATAGTGATGAATTTGGATGACCTGCTGTGTGTGGGCATTTATGATAACATCGTTTTTAATTCCACCATCGACAGAAATAAACACCTTATTCCCGGAGAAGTGCTTTCTCAAATCATAAATGGTTCGCAGGAACTGTTCGATACATTAAAAACTTTTGGTGTACACATACACTTCCTCGGCGGCGAAACCGCAGATGTGGGTGATGTGGTGAGAACAGTTGCGGTAAATGGCACCATGACCTGCCGGTGGCCAAAAAATAAAATCATAAGCAATGACAAAATACAGGCAGGTGATGTAATTGTGGGGCTGGCAAGCTACGGGCAGGCAAGCTACGAAACTGCATACAACAGTGGCATTGGCAGCAATGGCCTTACCAGCGCAAGGCATGATGCTTTGAGTAAACATTACGCCGAAAATTTTAAAGAAAGCTATGACAACAACCTGTCGGAAGATGTGATATATATTGGCAAGCAAAAATTGACTGAATCAATGCCGGGTAACAATGGTGAACTATTGCCAAATGTTGGCCAGTTGCTGCTGAGCCCTACCCGAACCTATGCACCGGTGTTAAAACAATTGCTGCAGCATCATTTCGACAAAATACACGGCATAATACACTGCAGTGGTGGCGGTCAGACGAAGTGTATGAAATATATGCCCGGCAACTTTAAAATTGTAAAAGACAAATTGTTTGATGTGCCGCCTGTATTCCGTTTAATAAAAAATAACAGCGGCTGCACCTGGCGGGAAATGTATGAGGTATTTAACATGGGCTGCAGGCTGGAAATTTATTGCAGTAAAGCACATGCACAAACCATGATTGATGCGGCAGCATCTTTTGGCATTGATGCACAGGTTATCGGCAGGGTAGAGGCTGGCATTAAAAAGGAGCTTATTGTAAAAACGCAAACGGAAGAAATTATTTACTAAATACTATTAGCGTAATTTATAATTAGGTAAAATACATTTAGTATTAATGGATCAATTTTATCTGTACAACAAAAACATTAATCCTCAAAATTTAATGCCTTTTAACATCCCCATTGCGTTCTTTAGTTGGAGCTTTGTTTAATTGTAATTTCTATCACACCATTTTCTGCACTTTTACCATAGAAGGTAATGGCGCTTTCTCCTTTTAATACATTGATGCTCTCAATGTTCGCTGGCTCAATAGATTCCAATTCAAAAGATGGTTCCATTATTTTACCATTTACTACATAAATGGGCTTTGGTTTTGTTTTCTCCTTTACATCGATTTTTGAAGTAAGGCTGGTTTTCATTGTAATTTGTACTGCTCCATTTTTTCCTTTGTTTCGATACAATGCAGTTGGTTTTTGCCCTTTTAAGACATTTATAGTTTCGATATTTTCCGGGTTTACAGCATTGAAGTCAAAAGATGGTGCTGTAATTTTTCCGTCCACAACGTACAGCGGTTTTGGATCTATATTTGGCCTGATACCTGATTTTTGTTTAGGATAACTTTTCCTTGTAATTTCAATTACACCATTTTGCCCCTTCTCGCCATATAGCAGGGTTGCCTTTTTGCCTTTTAACACACCAATGATTGCGATGCTTTCAGCAGCTAATGATTTAACATCAAAAGAAGCATCCATTACTTTTCCATCTAGCACATAAAGAAGCTTAGTACCGGCAGTGTTTATTTCGTAACCGCCTAATTTTGCAGTGTCGCCATATTTTTTTATGGTTGCATCATCATTTTTATTGCTAAGGTTTTGCGCTGAAGTCATTTTATAAGGAAATGAATCGGTCAATTTGTTACCTGGTGTGGTCGAATTAAAAGCAGCATATTTTTCAATTACATTCAGAATATTCCTGGCAATGGTTTCTCTGGCCTCGTCTGTCTGCAGGTATTGCAGGTCTTGTGGATTAGTCATATAACCAGCTTCAATTAATACGGATGGGAAGCTGTTGGCTTGTATCACCCATATACCCAAATTTTTTTGTTGGGGCAAGGGCGCTACGGCAAGTTTGTAATTTCTGCTGAATTCATCAATAATGGCAGAAGCAAATAATTTACTTTTTAAAGAATTCTCATACTCGTCTTTTGATACATAGACTTCAAGTCCAGTATTATCTTTTTTGATTTTGTAGTCTGCAGCAGCTAAGTGTATGGAAATAAATAAGTCAGCATGCTGTGTTTTTGAAAAACTTGCTTTTTCAGCGGGTGATTGATAAACATCCGTTTCCCTCGTAAGTATCAAATTAATGTTATCGCTGCTATTGAGCTCCTTTATTTTTTTTATTATATCCAATGCCAAATCTTTTTCAAAAATGCCGTTGTTAGTTTTTACACC
>JAYWIB010000081.1:0-4865 GCA_043789265.1 Chitinophagaceae bacterium | reverse complement strand
TGGGTATGTTGCCTCTTTTTTCTGACGGTACATCTACTCCCAGCCTGCGGCCGAGGCCAAAGGCATACATATACCTGTCCCAGCTACGCAGGCTGCTGTCAATGTCGGGAAATTTTGGATTGTTAATTACCCGCTGCATTACATTGGCAAAATAAGTATTGTCAGAAACGGTGATGGCATGCCGCAAATCAAAAGTGCCAAAATCCAGGCAGCGCATAGGTTTGCCGCAGCCATAGAAAGCACCGCTGCAGCTAAATTGTGTTTCGGTAGAAATTACGCCTTCATGCAATCCAATTAAAGCCTGTAGTGTTTTAAAAGTGGAGCCAGGCGAATAGGTGGCACCCACAGCTCGGTTGAGCAAAGGCAATGCAGGGTTAAGTAATAGAGATTGTATTTGTTTTTTTCTTTCTGCCCCGGTAAGCAATTTGGGTTTGAATGTAGGACTGCTTACCATGCAGAGTATGCCCCCGGTTCTGGGGTCAATGGCTACAATGGAACCCAGTTTATTTTCCATCAGTTTTTCGCCCAGCGCCTGCAGGTCTATGTCGATAGAAGTATGCATATTTTGACCTGCTATGGCCGCCGTGTCGTACCGGCCATTTTCCAATCGTTCGGTAAGCCTGTTTTTATTGTCTCTTTTCCAGTATTCAATACCACGCTGGCCCATCAGTACTTTTTCGTACGTACGTTCCATGCCGGTTTTGCCTGCATAGTCACCAATCTGGTAGCCTTCGTTTTTGTGCTTTTTTAAAAAGTTGGTATCCACTTCAGAAAGATAACCAAGAATATTTCCTGCAGCATCGTAGGGATAACTCCTTACCGGCCTTTCCTGCAGGTAAAAGCCGGGGGCAAATTTGTACATGGACTCATTCAGCATGGCCATGCGTGCTTCCGTAAGCAATCCATCAAAAATAGAAGGCCTGCTGCGCCCGTTTTTTATTATCATCTCCACAATTCGTTTGCTGAACTGGGCGCTGTCTATACCCAGTATTTTACAGAGCGCCAGTGTATCCACGCCCTTTACTTTATTAGGCACCACCATCAAATCGTATATAGTGGTGTTTTGCAGAATGGCCTTGTGGTGGCGGTCGTATACTATGCCCCTGTCAGGATAAATTACTTTCCTGAATTTGCCCTGGTCGTCGGCCATTATTTTGTACTTGGAAGAAATTAACTGCAGGTTAATCAACTGAAGTATGATGATAAAAAACACGCCTGCAAAAACAAGCATGATTATATTCTTCCGGGACTGGTTAAATGAAGACATATGTGTCTGTTTCCTACAGGTGCTTTGTATTAATTACCGGGTTCTGTCTCTATAAACAATCTGAAATTTTTATGCAGTATTGGTTTTAAACTTTTGTTTCCGGGAAAACAACATTTCTGTGATTACAATCAGCAGCAAACTTACGATAGTTGACAGCAATGTTTTAACAATGAAGTACCAAAAATTTCCAAAGTGCCAGGCCTCCAGTAAAAACAACCAGCCATGATGGATAAAAGTGAGTATGCCTGCATACAACATATAGGGTAAAAAGCCTCCCATACTTTTTACAGAAGGCTCATCATAGTTGGTGTCGGCGCCTTCCTGGGGTATAAGTATATTGATTAGGAAAGGCCGGATGTATGCAATGAAAACACAGGCGGCAGCATGAAAGCCCGGGCTATGCCGAAAGCTGTCCAATACAAAACCTAACAGAAATGCCAGTAGCATTTGTACCGTACGGTTTAGCTGAAAAGGCATCCATACAATAAAGAGAAAATAAATGTACGGTGTTACCATATAATGCAAATGCACTTTATCAAATACATAAAATTGCATCAATATCAGCAATACAAACCGCAGTATATTTTTCATTAAAATGCTCATACTCACTAACAGTAATTTAATTACTGATTTTTACTTTTTGCTTTTTCCAGCAGCCTGTTTATTTCATCCTTCTGCAGATTGTCTATTGCATATACATACTGCAGGTTGTAAAAATTGGCCGCCGATTTTAATTTAATAATATAATTGTTGGTGCCTTTGTCCGGCGATATCTGATCGATGGTACCCACCAGCATACCGTAAGGAAAAGTAGGGGTAATGCCACTCGTTATTACAGTATCACCTCTCTTAGCCTTAGCACTTTTTTTTACATTGATAAAAGAAAGCGAATTGGGTTCTTTTCCATCCCATACAATAGAGCCGCCGCCGTTTGGATCGTTTTTAAGTAAAGCGCTGATACGGGAATCTTTGTGCAGCAAGCTCATTACCACAGCAAAATTTTCGCTTACATCTGTTACAATACCTACCACGCCATTGGCCGGATCCACCACCCCTGCATCTTTATTCATCTGCTGTGCGGCGCCACGGCTCAGTACCAGGTAATTGTTTTGTGCCGTTACGGAGTTGGAAACCACTTTGGCCGCCTTGTACAGCCATACCCTTTTATTGCCGAGTGTATCATAAGGAATAGAATCCGTAACGATTTTATTAATGGTGTCCGCACCTTTAAAATTACTCAGCAACTGATTTCTCAGGCGTTCATTTTCTTTTTTCAGCAGATCATTGCTCTTATTCAGTTGCAGAAAATTATCCATGCGGTTGTACTGCTTATTTATGCCACCGGTTATTTCATTCATATAGCCGGAGGCCACGGCATGGTGGTATTTATTGTATCGGGCAATCAGGTACATACAAAAAACCTGCAGCGCAATAAAGAAAAGAAAATTAAAATAGCGTCGGATAAATAAAAACACATTACGCATAACGGCTGCCTCCCTTACCTGCATGTATCCGGCAATATTTTATACCGGCAACTAATAATTTATTTTGTAAAAATGGAAATATTTTTTGTGCAGCAGCGTGGATATTCAGTAAAATTAAAAAGCAATAAAAGCCAGCCCTGCCCTGCTTTCTGCACAGGCCTATGAAGTGGAGATGCATTACTTCAGCAAGGCCCATAAAATTTGTCTTTTAAAATAAAACACTATCAGTTTAATCACCTCATCACAAAAGGATACCTGTCGTAATTTTTTAATGCAATGCCTGTACCTCTTACTACACTTTTCAGCGGATCGTCTGCCACATGCACCGGTAATTTTATTTTTGCAGCAATGCGTTTGTCAAGCCCTCTTAACAGCGAACCACCACCGGTAAGATAAAGTCCGCGGCGGTAAATATCGCCGGCCAGTTCGGGCGGTGTGGTTTCCAGTGCTTTTAAAATAGCTTCTTCAATTTTAAAGATGCTTTTATCCAGTGCTTCTGCCACTTCCTGGTAGCTTACAAATACCTGCTTGGGAATACCAGTTACCAGGTCACGCCCGTTTACAGGTATATCATCCGGCGGATTGTCTAAATCTTTCATGGCAGCGCCCACCTGTATTTTTATCTGCTCTGCAGTACGTTCACCAATCAGCAGGCTGTGGTAGCGGCGCAATGCTTCCATGATATCTGCTGTAAATTCGTCACCGGCAATGCGTATACTTTGGTCGCATACGATACCCGCCAATGCTATCACGGTAATGCCGGTGGTGCCACCGCCAATATCAATAATCATGTTACCCACCGGTTCTTCCACATCTATACCAATGCCGAGGGCTGCCGCCATGGGTTCATGTATTAGGTAAACTTCTTTGGCGCCGGCCTGCTCTGCACTGTCCCGTACGGCACGTTTTTCTACTTCTGTAATGCTGCTTGGTATACAAATCATCATCCGCCAGCTTGGAGCAAACAACGGTTTTTTGGGATAGATCATTTTAATCATTTCCCTTATCATCAGTTCTGCTGCATTAAAATCGGCAATTACACCGTCTTTAAGCGGTCGTACGGTGCGGATGCTTTCATGGGTTTTTTCATGCATCATCAATGCTTTTTTGCCCACGGCCAGTATGTTCTTGGGATTGTTTCTGTCTAAGGCTACTATGGAGGGCTCATTTACCACCACTTCGTCGTTAAAAATTATAAGGGTATTTGCTGTACCCAAATCCATCGCAATTTCCTGCGTAAAAAAATTGAAAAGCCCCATATGTTATGTTGAGAAAACGGAATATAAATTAATGTGGGCAAAGTTGGTGGAATTTATTTGAATTAACAACGTCCGTTTCTTTATTTTTCAACATTTTAGCGTTGTAATGTGGATTAATCCCGTGTTTGAAAAATAACCAGGCGGAGTATCACGCTGCATTCAGTAAAAATACGCAGCCGGAACGGGGTTTTCATTTTCGTATATACGTGTATGTTAGTGAGGGTAACTTTAAGCATTGTGGTTACCCCTGAATTCATAACCAATGTCATCACGGAAATACATGTCTTCAAAAAAAAGATTTTCCAGCATATAAATAGATTGCTCCGCTGCTTCTGCAATGTTATCTCCATAAGAAGTTACGGCAAGCACTCTTCCGCCATCCGTTACTATATCATCACCCTGCTGCCGGGTGCCTGCATGAAAAATAATTGAACCTTTTACAGGTGTATCTTTCAGACCTTCAATTAACAACCCTTTTCTATAATGGTTGGGATAGCCACCGCTTACAGCCACCACTGTTACCGCAGTTTGTGTGGTAATTACCGGTTCCATTTTATTTAATGTGCCCTTGGCTGTGGCAATCAGTATTTCCAGCAGGTCGCTTTCTATCCTTGGCACTACTACCTGCGTTTCCGGATCTCCAAGCCTGCAATTATATTCTATTACATAGGGGTCATCACCTACATTGATCAGGCCTATAAAAATAATTCCTTTGTACTCCAGCCCCTCTTGCTGCAGGCCTTTAATGGTGGGTTCTATAATCCGCTCTTTTACTTTTTGCAGGTAGGCTGTATCTGCAAATGGTACAGGGCTTACTGCGCCCATGCCGCCGGTATTGGGGCCCGTATCGCCTTT
>JAYWIB010000080.1:0-4872 GCA_043789265.1 Chitinophagaceae bacterium | reverse complement strand
TTTCACTTAGCAGCAGGCCAGGCTACGCACACGCCCTTGCAGGCATGGCAAGAATAGCGGCTGCTGAAAAAAATTATACACAGGCCATTGATTATTATACCCAGGCCGCTGCGGAAACAAACAGCTTTACTTACCGGGAAGAACTGGCTGATGTATATGTGCTTGCAGGCCAAAAAGAAAAAGCTGAAAGCCTGTATGCATCCTGTATACAGCAGATGGAGCAGGCTGCCACTGCTGCTAAAACAGATGAAAGCCTTGGCCACTATACCGACCAGGAACTTGCCCGGGCTTACATAAAAACAGGTAACTATTCAAAGGCACTGGAATATGCCCTGGCAGAATACAACCGCAGGCCCGCCAACATAGAAGTAAATGAAACGCTTGCCTGGGTATATTATAAGCAAGGTGGCTACGCTAAAGCATTGCCTTATATACAGGCGGCGCTTAAAACAAACAGCAGCAACCCTTCTTTATTATGCAGGGCCGGGCTGATATTTATGCAGGCAGGTGCCGGCAGGGATAAGTCCGTGGAGTTGCTTACTGCTGCATTAAAAAACAATCCAAATATTCTGGAGTCCATCAAAACAGAAGGCAGCCTTGCCTTACAGCAATTGAAAAAAATATGAACCGCCAGGGCATCTTTACAAAAAAGACAGCAGTCATTTTTTTTATGTGTCTGTTGTTTACTGCTACGGCCCAGGCGCACAGTATTAACTATGCACTGGAGCATGCACCCGCCGGCGAAGTGTGGTGGTATTATATGAAGCTTGGTTTTTCACACATTATACCAGCAGGTGCCGATCATATTTTATTCGTGATGGGGCTTTGCCTGCTGAGTACCAATATTAAGACCATCCTGTGGCAGGCCACGGCATTTACGGTGGCACACTCCATTACACTTGCCCTCAGCATGCAAAATATTTTTGCCGCCCCGGCTGCGGTGGTGGAACCCGTTATAGCGCTCTCTATTTTATTTGTGGCCATAGAAAATATTTTGCTGGCGCAATTAAAACCCTGGCGTATAGCCATTGTATTTTTATTTGGCCTCATACACGGAATGGGCTTTGCCAGTGCACTGAATGAAACAGGCTTGCCGCCCGGCAAGTTTTATACCTCCATTATTGCATTCAATGCCGGTGTGGAACTGGGGCAGGTGGCCATCATCACCGCTATGTTTGGCCTGCTGATAATACCACTACGTAACAAAAGCTGGTACAGAAAAACCATTGTGCACGGGCTGTCATTCTTTATTGCCGCAGTAGCAATGTTTTGGACGGTGCAGCGGATTTTTTTTGTGTGAGGGTGAGGGGGAGCCAGGTTGCTATTTTATTGGGCTTACATTAATTTATTGGAATGTAAACACGTCTGCCATTAGTTCCGCTTGCTTCAAAACTGTCTCAATGGCTTTCGCTTGTTTGTCTGGCGGATAACCCCACTTTGTCAATGTCCGCTTTACAATTACCATAAGTCTTGCTCTGGCACTTTCTCTAATTGTCCAGTCAATAGTTGCGTTGGCTCTTACTTTGTCGGTAATTTCTCTTGCAATTTCTTTGAGTTGGTCGTCACCCAAAACCATTACTGCACTGTCGTTTACTTCTAAAGCATTGTAAAAAGCAACTTCATCTTTTGTCAGTCCAAGTCGTTCACCTTCTTTGTCTGCTTCTTTAATTTCTTTTGCAATGTTGATGAGTTCTTGTATAATTTCTGCGGTTGTCAGTAAGTTGTTTTGGTAGCGTTTTATTGCACCTTCCAACATTTCCAAAAGCTTTTTACTTTTTACTAAATTAGTATTGGAACGTGTCTTGATTTCATCATTCAATAATTTCTTTAAAAGTTCTAAAGCTAAATTTTGATGCTTCATGCCTTTTACTTCTAAAAGAAATTCGTCTGAAAGTACTTCTAAACCTGATATTTCGGGCTTGTCAATTCCTGCTGCTTCAAAAATATCTATTACTTTGTCTGAACTTAATGCTTCATCAACTATTTGCTTGATGGCTGTTTCAATTTCAATATCCGATTTACCTGTTCCTGTTCCTTCAAACTTTACCAGTCTTGCTTTTACCGCCTGAAAGAACGCAATATCATCTTTGATTTCCATTGCTTTTTCATGGGGAATGGATAAAGCAAATGCTTGACTTAATAAAGTAACTTCCCTGGTAAAACGAGTCTTGCCATCTTGTAAACCTAAAATATGTTCTTCTGCTTGTAGAATAATTGATAATTTTTCTTTCGCTTCTACTTTGAAGAATCTTTTGTAATTGAATTTTAAACTGTTTGCATAATAGGCTTGGGGTTCTTCTACTATAATATCATTTTGTGTTTTTGCTTCTTCATTGAAAAACTGCTGAACTACTTCAAATTTTTCGTTCATCAGTTCAATGGCCTTCTCCAAATCCTGGGTTGGTTCCCCCCTACCACCTGCAGCCGAATAAAAAGACAATGCTTTTTTAAGGTCGCTGGCAATTCCTAAATAGTCAACAACTAAACCACCAGGTTTATCTTTAAAAACACGATTAACTCTTGCAATAGCCTGCATTAAGTTATGCCCTTTCATGGGCTTGTCAATATATAATGTATGCAAACAAGGAGCATCGAATCCAGTAAGCCACATATCGCAAACGATTGCCAATTTTAATGAATCATTTTCATCTTTCATTCTGTCAGATAGTATTTTTCTTTCTGATTTTGTAGTCCGCATATTCTTTGGAATAACCAAAGCTGTTGGGTCTTCGGCATCAAAATTTATTTTATCAGAAGATGAAGAAGTCATCACAACTTTTATAACTCCTTTATTAAAATCGTCATCGTGCCATTTAGGTCTTAAAGCAATTATTTGTTTGTACAAATCAGCAGCAATTCTTCTACTCATTGCTACAATCATTACTTTTCCTTCAAATACTTTTTGGCGTTGTTCAAAATGATTTACAATATCTTCTGCTAAGTTTTGTATTCTATTAATATTTCCAACAATGGATTCCAGTGTTGTCCATTTCGCTTTTGCTTTTTGTTGTTCAGATACATCAATGTCCTCTTCCAGACTTTCCTCAAATTCTTTTATTAATCGTTTACCATCTTCATTCAAATTCACTTTTGCTAAACGACTTTCATAATAAATACGAACTGTAGCTCCATCAGCAACTGCTTGTGAAATATCATACACATCTACATATTGCCCAAATACCTGTGGTGTGTTTACATCTGTGCCTTCTATTGGTGTTCCTGTAAAGCCAATGTATGTAGCATTTGGCAAAGCATCTCTCATATATTTAGCGAAGCCATAAGCAATGCGTTCACCAATTTTTTCTTTCGTCTCTTTGTCTTTTACTTCTTTGATTGAAGCTTCAAAACCGTATTGTGTTCTGTGAGCTTCGTCTGCTATAACAACTATATTTCTGCGTTCAGAAAGTTGGTCGTAAACTGATTTTTTATCTTCTGGTAAAAATTTTTGAATGGTAGCAAATACAATTCCTCCACTTGCCACTTTTAGTAATTCTTTTAAGTGGTCTCTGTCTTTTGCCTGAACAGGTTCTTGTCTTAATAATTGTTTTGAGTTGGCAAAAGTGTCAAATGGTTGGTCGTCTAAATCATTACGATCGGTAATAACTAAAATGGTTGGGTTTTGCATTTGAGGGGCTGTAATTAGTTTGCCCGAATAAAAAACCATACTCAAACTTTTACCCGAACCTTGTGTGTGCCAAACTACACCGCCTCTTTTGTCTCCGTTTGCACCTGATGCAATAATAGAAGATTGCACCGCTTTGTTTACTGCGTAATATTGATGATAAGCTGCTAATTTTTTAACTGTTTCTATTTGTGTGATGCCAGCCTCCCCCCCAGCCCCTCTCCGAAGGAGAGGGGAGATGGTATTCTTTTCAAAAACAATAAAATTGCGAACTAAATCTAAAAGGGTATCAGGGTTCAACATTCCTTTTAGTAAAATTTCTAATTGAGGAATAAATCGTGAGGCTTCTTTTTTGCCATCTGCTGTTTTCCAAGTCATAAAACGGCTATAACCTGCCGAAACACTTCCTGCTTTACATTCCATACCGTCTGATATTACACAAATGGCGTTGTATGTAAATAAACTCGGAATGGTTGATTTGTATGTTTGTAGTTGGTCAAACGCTTTTGGCATTGTGGCGTTTTCGTCTGCTGCATTTTTTAGTTCAATTACTACCAATGGCAAACCATTTACAAACAGCAACACATCTGGTCTTTTGTTTTGATTTTTTTCTACAATGGTGTATTGATTAACGCATAAAAATTCATTGTTCAACGGGTTTTCAAAATCCATCAAAGCCACTTCATAACTTCGTTCAAAGCCGTCTTGCTGATAAGGTATTTTTACTTTCTCTACTAAGAGTTGATGAAAGGTTTCGTTGTTGTGCAACATTTCAGGCGAATAAATCCGTAATACTTTTTGAATGGCTTGTTCTTGTGCATCGTATGGAATGTTTGGATTAAGCACCGCAACCGATTTGCGTAAACGGTCAACCAATATAATTTGCTCAAAGTTTTCTCTTTCTGCTTGCTCTGCACCGGGTGCAATAGCCAAGCCGAGAACATACTCCCAACCCATAGATTGAAGCACTTCTATGGCAAAGGTTTCTATTTTATCTTCAGTTATTGGCTTCATTTGTTTACAGCTTCATTTTTATAGATATTGATTACAAAATCAATTGTTGTAAGTTTATAAATAGATGGAGTTCCGTTGGACAAAATTCCATTGTTTTCATATTCAATACTCCGGTAAAAATTTAAGCCCTTAGCCTTCCGAAGTTCAGGCACTGGTTATAAATGCGTTTTATTTTTCTGCAACTCAGGTCTAAAGCTAAGTTGCAGAATATTCTTTTGGTGATTAGCTGGTTCATG
>JAYWIB010000079.1:0-4883 GCA_043789265.1 Chitinophagaceae bacterium | reverse complement strand
CAGCAATTCGGCAAACCAGCCTGTAATGGCGGTTACCACCGGGTTCAGCGCATTGCGGAGTGCATGCTGAAAAATAACGCTGCGGTTACTGAGGCCCTTTGCATATGCAGTGCGGATGTAATCTTGGTTCATCACATCCAGCATGGCACTTCGGGTAAGCTGTGTAATGATGGCCAGCGGACGAATACCCAGTGTAAATGCCGGCAGGATAAGATTTTTTAGTGTAAGAAATTTTTCGCCGGTTACTTCATCTATATCAAACCAACTGCCCGTTAAATTAAGTCCTGTAAAAGGATGCAGCACCACACCAAAAAAAAATGCAATGATGATGGACATAAAAAAAGATGGCGCCGAAATGCCGGCAATGCTTGCAAATACCGCACCTGTATCCAGCCAGGTGCCTTTTTTTACAGCCGCCAGCACCCCCAGCAAAATACCGGTGATGCTGGCAAAAATCATGGCCGAAACAGCCAGCAGTAAGGTACCTGGTAATGCTTCCATCAATACTGCACCCACATTTTTTTTTGTTTGATAACTTTTGCGCAGGTAAGGAAATTTAATGCCTGCCTTTACATTGCCTCCAATAAAAATTCCCTTCAGTTCTTTTTTAGCAATGCTTTCCCTGTGATGGATGCAAAGCGGAGATACATCGTTGAGGTAAAAAATAAATTGTTTCCACCGTGGCTGATCAAGGTATAAATCTCTGCGGATATTGTCCATGGTTTTTTTATCGCCAGACTGACCTGTAATTAGCCGGGCAGGATCGCCAAAGCCCTGAAACATTACAAACACCAGCGCCACCACACCCAGCAGCACCAGCAATGAATAAAATATTTTTTTTAAGAGAAGCAAGGAGGGAAGGAAGGAAGTTAATGGTGAATGGTTAATGGTTTAAGGTTTAAGGTTTAAGGTTTAAGTTAGTAGTCAAATGTGAATTGTAATTTTCAATGTTCAGTTTTTAATTTTAAATTTTTAATGGCGAATGGTCAATTGGCTATGCTAGTTATTTTTTAGGGGTAATTGATTTTTACGTTTAATTAAAGGCTGCATATTCTCCGGCAATTGACTATTTAATGAAAAAATTTTTTAGCGCACTTTTTTCATATCAGCCCAACTGTATTTTGCCTGCACCACAGGCCCTTTCATGATGAACAGTGTGGGATTGGCTCTGGCAGCGGTTTTTATGGCCGTTACGTCCGTAGCATATACCGGCACATTCAATGCATGCTGCACATTCAGCAACAGGTTTGCCTGCTTAGTGTCTGCTGTAAGTACATACAGGGGCATGTGCTGCTGCTTACTTTTTTCCAGCACTGCTTTAAAATTATCCAGCCATTTGCTATGGTCGGCTTTTATCTCATTTAAAAAGAAAAGATAATAAGCAGGCTGGTTCAAAACAGTTTCAGTAATGTCAGCACCTGAAGAATCCGCCAAAGAAAAATCATTTATCAGCGGCACATTGTTTTTTCCTTTTTCAACCAGAGTTTGTTTTCTGTCTGCAAATTTCCAGGTACTGTCGGGCAACTTATCTGCTGTAAAATCTTTCTTTACTCCGTTTTTTTCATACACAAAACTGTAGCTGTATTTATCCGGCACAGCGTCTGCGGGCATCTTACGCAGTTCAAGAATGTTGTTTCCTTTTTTATAAGGCAGGCAGTCTGCCAGCGGCAAGTGCTTTATAACATGAGCCTGCAGGTAAAGTGCGGCAGCAGTGCACAGCACCACTAACACAAAAGGCACAGGGCTGTCAAATAACGGTTCAATGTATTTTCTGCCGGTGAGCAGTATAACAATCAGCAGCAATAAAATGATATCCTTGGTAAAAGTTTGAATGGGCGTAAGTGGAATACAGTCGCCAAAGCAGCCACAGGAGCGGATTTTACCGCTAAGGAGTACATAGCTGGTTAAAAAAGTAAAGAACAGCATCAGCAGCAGCAGTAAGTTCAGCACCAATTTTTTTGACCATCCCACCAGCAGAGCCACACCAAGCATTACTTCCAGCGTAATGATTACAATGGTAAAGAAAAAGGCGTGTGCATGCAGCCAGTTCATCAGCGGCACCGCATAACCCTCCCCTGCCCATACTTCAAAAAACTCTTCCATCTTGTAAGTAAGCCCCAGCGGATCGATGGTTTTTACCAGGCCGGAAAAAATAAATAAAATACCCACAACTGTTCTTGCAATATTTACCAGCAGTTTCATTTTTATATTTTATTCTTTACAAATAACTTTTCTATACTACTATGCCGCCCTGCTTAAAATCAATGCAAAGGCTGCATAATTAATGATGTCATAGTAGTTGGCATCAATGCCTTCGCTTGCAATTGTTTTTCCATCGTTGCTGAGGATGTTTTTTATACGGAGCAGTTTGGCCATTATCAAATCGGTAAAACTTTCCTGGCTCATTTCCCGCCAGGCTTCGCCATAGTCGTGGTTTTTATCAAGCATCAGTATTTTGGCAACGGCAATTTTATCATTGTATAATTTTTCCACCTGATCTACCGGCAGTTCCTGCACCTCTTCCGCAGGCAGTTCCAGTTGTATCAATCCTATCACGGCATAGTTCAGTATGCCCTTAAATTCGCCGGTAACGTCATCACCAATTTTTTGCGTGCCCTTTTCCTGGATGGTGCGGATGCGTTTTGCTTTTATATAAATTTGATCCACCACCGAAATGGTGCGGTACACCCGCCATGATGTGCCATAGTCTGCAGTCTTCTTCAAAAAAATTTCTTCGCAGGTGCGTACCGCTGCATCGTATTGCTCATTTGTATCCATTGTTGTGTAATCTCTCTACTTTTGTTGTCGCCAAAAATAATTGATTATTACTGATGTACACACTTAACTGCAAAGGAAAATTATTGGTGCTGGATAAACCGGTGGTGATGGGTATCATCAACGCCACACCTGATTCTTTTTATGAAGGCCACTTGCAAAAAGGATTGCAGCATATTGAAAACCTTGCAGGCACTATGCTTGCGGATGGTGCTGCCATACTGGATATTGGTGGACAAAGCACCCGGCCCGGCAGCGAAAGAACTGCAGCCGCGGAAGAGTTAAAGAGAGTAGTGCCGGTGATTGAAACAATTGTACAAAAATATCCGGCAGCCATTATTTCTGTTGATACTTATTATGCTGAAACAGCAGCAGCAGCGGTGCATGCAGGAGCCAGCATGATAAACGACATCAGCGCCGGCAGTATGGATACAAACATGATTGCTACTGCAGCCAGCTTACAGGTGCCTTATGTATGTATGCACATGCAGGGTACACCAGCCACCATGCAGCAGCATCCGCACTATGAAAATGTAGTGCAGGAAGTACTGGATTTTTTTATACAAAAAATAAAGCAATGCAAAGATGCCGGCATACACGATATGGTGATTGACCCCGGCTTTGGATTTGGTAAAAACATGCAGCATAATTTTCAGTTGCTAAAAAATCTTTCGCTGTTCGGCATGCTGGAGAAGCCGGTGCTGGCGGGCATTTCAAGAAAAGGCATGGTATACAAAACGCTTGGCAGCACGCCAGCCGCTGCATTAAACGGCAGTACGGTGCTGCATACAATGGCATTGATGAATGGCGCAAATATATTAAGGGTGCATGAGGTAAAAGAAGCAGTGGAAGCCATCAAATTGTATGAGGCATACAGCAACTGCTAACGGGACCGCTTAGCCGCAATTATTTTTTTAAACAGCCATAGATACAAAACAACCGAAAGCAGCAGCAACAACATTGTTTTTAAAGAAGTGAATGTAGCAGGGTCGGTAATAAAAGAAAAAAAACTGCTGCGGCTTACAGCGTTTTCTTTAATGTATGCCACAGCGCTTTCCGGCACGGCTGAAATTTTTCCCTGCTGGTTTACTACAAATACGGCAGGATAATTACTGATGCCAAAGCGTTGACTAACCAAATCTCCTGCGGATGCATACTGTCCTTGCGCAGGCTGTATTACATAATGCTGCCAGTTGGCAAGGGGCTTTGCAATAAAGGCAAGCCGCTGGTTTTTTCCCTGCAGTACATTGCGCCACTTCTCCATACCATCAATAGAAATACTGATGATGTTTATCCTGCTTTCTTTGCCTTTCAGTAAATTTTCAAATTGCTCCATTTCCTCTATACAGGCCGGGCAGTTGGCAAACCAAAAGTCTAAAATTGTAACAGGCACTTTGCCAAAGTCAATGCTGGCAGGCCTTCCGGTACTGTCTTTTAATTCAGTCAATTCAAACTGCTGGCCCAGCTGGCTATTCTTTTGCTTATCGGCATACTGCCTGCGCCATTGCTTTGCGTGGTAATAAGCAAACAACATCAATAGTAAAAAAGGGATAAAACATATCCATTTTATTAAAGAAAACTTTGTATGCATATTGATTTGTTTTATTCAAAATTCTCAAAAAAATATTTCCAATCAATCACTCACATCACAATACAATAACTGTAAATCATATAACTCTGTTATTATTCACTATTGACTATTCACTATTCACTATTCACTATTGACAATTGACCATTCACCACTTCTCATTCCCCCCATCGCCCTTAAAATCAAACAGCGTCGCCGTAAAAATCCCCCGTTCTCTTTTTTTAAAAATAGCTTTCCAGTTGCCGTTGTATCTTATTAATGAAGGCACCAGCAAATCACCTGCATGTGTCATCTGTACTTCCATCTGCACTTTAAAATCGTACACCGCAGCACTGTAGCTCAATGAGTAATGTCGTGCCACCACTTCATAAGTTTTGTCATTGAACCAGGTAATCATTTCATCCACCACCACTTCGCTTTCCTTACCCGGTTTTACCTTCTGTTTAAAAATATAGCAGCTTGTTTTGTTGTATGCATCCATGTCTATTACCATGTCGTACAGTTCTGCCATCTCATCATC